>JBFZEZ010000393.1:0-2552 GCA_041306585.1 Spirochaetota bacterium
TCACCCGATATCCACCGAATATTAACATCGCCACCCCCGGCTATAAAATTTTTTACGCTGACGATATCCCCCAAACGGATACTTTCAAAAAGTTGTTTTTTGTAAGTGTCGCACCCCACTATTGCGGCACCGATAGCGATGATTATGATGAATTTTTTCATGCACCCTCTCCGTTAATCCAGCTTGATGATTTTCCCTTTCTGATCATATCCGAATATTTCACCAGTCCTTTTCCCCTTCGATGCATACATCGCTGCATCAGCCTGCTCGATCAGATCGATATATGTTTCAGCACTGTTAGGCAGGGGATAGGTTGCTAACCCGATCGACAGGGAAATTCCTTCGGACAAGAGAAGATCGTCATTATGGTCCAGGAGACTGGTTATGTTATAATTTTCAAGAAGGTGCTTAATACGTTTGGCAACTATCAGCGCATTCTCATGGTTTGTTTCAGGAAGAAAAATCGAGAATTCATCACCCCCAAATCTGGCTGCAATATCATAGGGCCGGATGATAAATTTATAATTATCCTGTTCTTTGTCATGGATGCGGTAAAGGTTCTCATCCATGAACATGCTCCCGATTTTTTTGAGTACCTGATCGCCGATTAAGTGATTGTATGTATCATTAATTTTTTTAAAATTATCGCCATCGAAAAAAATGACAGAGAGATACGATTGCAGAGAGGCATTGTCCTCTGATTTTGTCTCGAACTGTTCAATCTCCTGATTCCGCCGCTTGATCCGTTCGAATTCAGATTTAAGACGTTCCTGAAAAGTTTTTTTGTTCAGAAGACCGGTAAGGCCGTCAAAACCAGACAGTTGAAAACTCGCCGCATTTTTAATAATTGCACTCAGGGACTTCGGCCTCAAGGGTTTGTGGAGAAAATAATAAGCCCCCTCATCGAGTACGATATCGGAAAGTTCATCATCAAAATGACCGGTGATTGCAATGATCGGCGCTGTAAGCTTGAATTCTTTTTTAAAGATGTTCAGCGCCTGCAGACCGTTTTGGGAATGGGGGATTTCTCCGGGATTTTTGGGAAGACAGAGATCGAGCAGGATTGTGTCCCAATATGTTTTTTTTATCAGGGTGATTGCTTCATTTACAGTTCCAGCGGTTTCAATATAGTAATGAGGATTCGATATCTTCAATATTTTTGAGATAGTCGCCTGGATAAGGGGATCATCATCGATAATCAGGATACTTAAGTCCCTCATGGCTTCCTCATTCTTTCATTCATCTGCAGCATTCCCCGCTTTCAAGACTGCAGATCTGTTGTTTCTCTACTTGTATTGTCGTGTGCTCGATATTGTATTTTTCTTTGAGCATATCATTTACTTCTTTGATTATCTGGTCTGTATTTATCCCGGCATCCGGGCTGTCCAGACAGATGTGGCATGACAGAAAAATTTCTCGGGAGCTGATCGACCAGATATGCAGTCCGTGTACGTTTGATACATGCGCAATCCCTGAAATACTGTTAAAAACAATTGTCGGATCAATTTCCGGCGGTGTACCCTGCATAAAAATCCTTAGGGATTCTCTTATAATACTGGTTGAATTAAACAGGATCATTATAACTATGATGAGGCTGACAACCAGATCAATCCAGAGAAACCCGCTTATATATACAACAATACCGCCGACAATAACTGCGATTGAAGAAAGGGCGTCGTATAATAAATGTGCAAATGCAGCCTTGGTATTAAGGTTGTGGTCCCTATTTGTTTTGAGTACAAGAATAGAAAAAAAATTTCCAAGCAGACCAATAACGCCTACAGGAACCATGATTCCAATATTAATAGGGAGGGGGTTTATAAAACGTTTAATTGCCTCATATACTATATAAATCCCTATAAAAGTAAGGGAGGAGGCATTTACAAGTGCAATCATTACCTCAAATCGCTTGAAACCGAATGAGTAGCTCCTGGTTATGTCGAGCTCAGAGACTTTCTCACCGGCGTAGCTAAGCATGAGTGAGAGCACATCTGTGAGATTATGCCATGCATCAGAGACAAGGGCAAGGCTACCGGAAAGGATCCCGCCGATGAATTCGGCCATTGTAATTATGATGTTAAAAAAGATAACAATCACCAGCCGCCGTTTATTTGAAAGGGGGAGATGATGATGGTCATGATTATGGTGGTTGCACGTTTCCATTTTTTCTCCGCCGTTATTGATGAAATTTCTCACCGTTGTCATTCCCGCACCCGCCTTCGCGAGTATAAACTTCGGCGGGAATCCTTCTTTTACAATGGACATTGGTGAAAACCGAATTCTGTTCAGTGTAACTTATGAATTTAGTGTTAAAATATAAAATTTATATAAAAAAAGCAATAATATTTCTTGTAATAATTTAATACTACTGGAACATCTTGAAAAACTTTTGTATTAGGTCATTTGTAGGGGGTATTTACTAAATTGTACCCATATGTCATCCCCGTACCCGCCTGCGCGAGTATAAACTACGGCGGGGATCCTTCTCGCTAGACGCGAATTAAGGATTCCCGTCTGCACGGGAATGACATGGTATGGATTGTTACCCCCTA
>JBFZEZ010000394.1:0-4822 GCA_041306585.1 Spirochaetota bacterium
AAGTGCTGGCCGGCAGCGGAACAAACGGGTCCGAAAACAAGAACAATTACAATATTGACGGTGGGGGACTGGGGGTCGGCATCACATCGGCGACCAAGCAGGCCCTGGGTTCGCAGGTGCTCCTTGTTCTTTCATCGTCCCTGGCCAGGGGTGGGCATAATGTGAAAGTCATGAATGTCCGGGACCTGAACTCGAACACCATTGTCAATGACGACATCCAGAACAAACAGCCCTTCACCCTGGACGCCCCGCAGACATTCGACCAGGGGCCTGTTTTTGACAACCCATTCAGCGACAGCGTTGTTACCGGAATGATCTTCGCAACAAACGGCAAGCTTTACATCGGTCCGGATTCGACAGAGGGAAAGATATTTGAGATGACTACCAACATGGCCGTTTCCCAGACCATCACCCTCGATTCGAATGCCGCAACACCGGCTACTGATGAAGATTTCTACCTTCCGGCGATTTACTCAAACGTACATGGCATAGACGCATTTTATACTGCCACAATCGCGGGGACAACAACAACCTTTATCGGCGGCTGGCAGGCTGTCGGCAATTACAATGCAATATGGATGTTGACCGGTCCCACCGGTACCACGTGGCGTTATACCTGCAAAACCGGCCTTGAAACCGGCGGAGCAGCGTATCGTTCCATGTCGATGGCGGCATTTAAAGAACAGTTATATATTGCCCTTCAGGACCAGGGGGGAGGCGCCGTGAAATTCAGCCGTATGTGCGCAAAATCACCCACCTGCTCAGATGGTAACTCATACGGGGCAATCACACTATTAAAGGGTTCATTTTTAAATAAAATCGGGGGCGGAACAAATCCAAACGGACAACAGGGTGCTGATTTGATATCTATTGATTCAATGATGGAATACGATCATGACGGCACCGGCGGGGATGAATCGCGTTTGTATATGGCAAGCGGTGGTACCACTACCGACATTTCTTCTGCCGGGGGGTATCGAACAACCGGCGGCTGGGACGGGGGGATCCTTCGAACAAAGTCAACATATTCGACTGCCGCGAATCCCCCGGGAATATGCAGCAGTGATGCTGATTGCGATACAAAATTCGAGGATGTGACCCCCAGCGTGAGCAAGTGGCTCGATTATATGTCGATCCCGCTCCCCTATGATGCCGCGGCGACCAAGGACTGGGACAATATTGTTCCTGCGAACAAAATCACCCCGGCCCTGAAGGCAATTCCTTACATGCGAACAGCGCCTAATGGTGATTTGTATCTGATCCGCAACGCATGTTCCGATACGACGAAATATTCCATTGCACTCGGTAACTTCATCAGCAACGGGCGGCAGACATGCAAGGCAGGTTCTGAAGTACCCCAGGTATGGATGCTGCCGAAAGGCGCCACCGGAAGTCCTAAGGGTGCAGCAGACTGGAAGTTTATCGGCGAATACGGCTCAACCGGAAAAACCAACATGGCGGGGAACACCGGTTCGTGCGGGTCATCCCCCAATAAATGCCTGAGCAACAAGCGCATCACCCTCCTGGAGGTCAGCGGCAATAATCTTTACATAGGTTACGACAATACCGATTACGGTGTCAACATCTGGTATGTCGACATGAGCAGTGTTGCATCAGGGACACAGCTTTCCGAGAGTAATTTTTCCCTGATATCAGTCTTTGGACTGAAGAACCCCAGCGGCGATCCAGACCCGACAGGTAATACGAGAATTTTTTCCAATGTCTCCGTCAACGACAGCGGAACGGATTACCTTATTACGGCCACCGGCACAGGAACCAATTCCGTGCGGATTTACAGGACGAAAAACCAATGAGTAATATAAGAGGATTGAATATGGATGCAGTAAAAATTATCAGGCTGTTCCTGTTGTTGTGGGGGTTCAGCCTGTGCACGTGCGGAGTGCAGCAAAGCAACGACAGAAATCCGGTTATACCCCTTGAGGAATATACCGCCGAGAACTCTGACCGATGGGAAATGGTAGAGGATTCCCACATTCCGCATGTTATGATAACCAGGGGAAATCCGGATACCATAAAGATCTGGATCGAATCCTTTGAATGGAAACCCGATCATTACATCGAAAAAATCGGAATCATGGATGAACAAAAGCGGGACATCAATGAGCTGGTCTTTCCCAAAACAAAGGTCCTTGATATATCGGCCGTTTTCCCCCTTCCAACTGATTGGAAAAATCGGAAATTAAAGGCCTATAGCAAGTGCAGCCTGCACGATTTGTGGACCGCGCCGGTGAAATGAAAAGCCGGTCAGGGGCTAACGCGCTGATCAATTGATGCAATAGGTGTTAATTGCCACACTCTTGCTGTATTTAGCCCCATTTTTGAAGGGGGCTCTGACCCTGATGTTTAAAGCGAAATTAACGCTGTATCCGATCCCCCAAGACAAAAAAATGAAGGTATATGTCAAGTGCAATCTGCATGACCTGTGGACTGTGCCGTTGAAGGATTGAAAGAAAAACTTTCCCTGAGTTCCTTCAAGGTCCTGTCTATGCTTTCGATTGTTTTAAAAATAAGGCGCTGTCGGCTGTAGGCTGCGGACGAAGTCCGCATTGTAATTTTCAGGCTCCATCCCAAGGAATGGGGTCTGAGTATCATTATTTTGAAAATAAAATATTGTCGATAAATCCGCGGAATTGTCCTGTACTGCGTGGCCGGTCATAGGCGACCCATATCTTGTCTATGGTCTTGCCGTTCAAATATTGACCACCATTGCAGGCAATCTGTGACCAGGAATTCAATGTGATCGCACCGCCATGGCCCGCATTCGGGTGCATTCTTTTGCCATTCTGGTCAAGTGCGCCTGAATCGCGTAATGTAGTACCATCAGTACAATGGAAATCCACAGCCACATAGCGGCCGTTATCCTGCTCGGGATAGATCCAATAAGAAAGCTTTGTGGAACTGGTGATGGGGATAGTAACCTGGAATACTTTGAAATAACAATAGGTCGCCGATCCGCCATTCGCTGTTCCTGAATATGTCAGCGACTTTGTGCCTGTTTGAGCTGTACTACCTCTAAGGCGTCTGAAGCACATCGGTTTCATCGTGGCAGTATATCCGGAAACATTGATTGACCAGTCAATTGTACTAGACCAGGTCGGCAGGATTTCCCCGTCTTCAAAACCAGTTGTAAATAATAGGATCGGTTTTGGTTCCTCAAGTTGTAAGCAGGTTGGATTTGCAGCTGCAACTTGAAGAATATGATTAATTATACGCCAATGTTTATCAGTGAACGTTCCATGAAGGTATTAAACAACAATGGCAAACCAACGAGATTTGAGGGACATTAATGTAGGTTATAATAGACGCTAAAAGCAGTTAAAGCCTACTATAAGCTGCTTTAAGATAAAAAAGTTGACAATTGATATAATGCTTCTTATAATAATCATTAAAATTAAATAAAACAATTTAAAAAATAAATAAGGTGTTAAATGAAAAAAAAAGTAAATCTCCCCATACCAGCTTTAAAGGCATTGCGTAAGGTGGGGAATGATATAAACATTGCACGTCGTCGTCGTCGTATAACAATAAAACTCATGGCAGAGCGTGCTGGCATTTCCCGTGAAACCGCAGGGAAAATTGAAAAAGGAGATCCGACGACATCAATAGGTGCTTATGCTTCTGTATTGTTTGTTTTGGGAATGTCAGAACGGCTTGGCGATCTGGTAGATGATGCTCACGATCTTATCGGTCGTCAATTAGATGAAGAGAGATTGCCAGAAAGAGTACGTATACCAGGAACTACAAAGGACAGTGGTGACCATGAGCAGTAAACAAGTCATTGTTACAATCTCCTTAGGCAACAACAATATTCGTGTTGGAACATTGTGGTTTCATGTCCGTAATGGACGAGAAAGCGCTTCTTTTGAGTACGATAAGAAATGGCTGGAACATCCTGAGAAGTTTGCTCTTGAACCTGCATTAACACTCACAAAGGGGGCTTTTCATACGCAGACTGGAGTCCGAGTTTTTGGTGCAGTCGGTGATTCTGCACCAGATCGCTGGGGGCGCATTCTCATGCGGCGAGCAGAAATAGCAAGGGCCAAAAATGAAAAAACAACTCCCGGGACACTTTTAGAGGTAGATTATTTACTGAATGTAAATGATGAAGCCCGTCAGGGTGCTTTGCGTTTTTCAGTAGCACCGGATGAAAATATATTTTTAACATCAACAGATAAAAGTAATATTCCACCCATACTAGACCTTCCCAATCTTTTATCAGCAACAGAGCGTTTTATAGAAAATGATGAGAATGCAGAAGATTTAAAGCTTCTACTTGCACCAGGTTCATCCCTTGGTGGCGCACGTCCTAAAGCATCTGTCCGTGATCAGGATGGCAGCCTCGCGATTGCTAAATTTCCTAAAAAGGATGATGAATTCAATATTGTCGTGTGGGAAGCTGTGGCACTTACTCTTGCAAAAAATGCATGTATGCATGTACCACAATGGCGGTTGGAAAGTATTTTAAATAAACCTGTGTTGATTGTCAAACGGTTTGATCGAAATAACAAACAACGTATTCCTTTCCTCTCAGCCATGAGTATGCTTGGGGCAAAAGATAATGAGCAGCATAGCTATCTTGAAATGGTCTATGCGCTTCTTCAAAATGGAGCAGCCCCTGATGAAGATATTTCAGAGCTATGGAGGCGTATTGCTTTTACTGTCATGATTTCCAACACAGATGATCATCTGCGGAATCATGGATTCCTTTATGAGCGATACAAAGGATGGCGATTGTCTCCAGTCTATGATATCAACCCTACACCAATTGAAATCAAACCGCGAATTCTGACAACAATGATTG
>JBFZEZ010000395.1:0-3817 GCA_041306585.1 Spirochaetota bacterium
GTCGTATTCGCAGGTATGATGGAATATGACGGCGACCTCAAGATACCCAAACAATACCTTGTCACGCCCCCCGAAATCGACCGGACCATCAGCGAGTATCTTGTCATATCCGGCGCGCGGCAATTTGCAATATCCGAAACCCAGAAATTCGGGCATGTCACCTATTTCTGGAACGGCAACCGCAGCGGCAAATTTGATGAATTCCGCGAAACATATAAGGAGATAGAATCGGACCGCCTCGAATTCAACCAGCGACCATGGATGAAGGCTGCCGAAATAACTGACAGCACAATTGAAGCGATACATTCAGGGAAATATGATTTTATCCGTCTCAATTATCCGAATGGGGACATGGTGGGACATACCGGGGACCTCGATGCGGCAATCATCGCTGCTGAAACAGTTGATCTCTGCCTCAAACGGCTGCTTGCTGAAGTTAAGAAGCAGGGGGGAATCGCGGTAATAACAGCTGACCACGGAAACCTTGATGAAATGTTTGAAGTCGACAAAAAAACCGGATCAATAATGTATGACAAAGTCACGGGTAACCCGATGAGTAAAACAGCGCATACACTCAATCCGGTACCTTTCATTATTTACGATCCGGATTTTCATAATGAATATGAAATTGCATCCTTGAAAATGGAACCTGGACTTGGTAATGTCGCATCGACCCTTTTAATTCTCCTCGGATATATTCCTCCGAAAGAGTATCTTCCTTCAATTATAGAGCTAACATCTAAATTGTACGCCAGCGCGCAGTAGAGACGCCTACGCGTAGTAGAGACGCAAGATTTTGCGTCTCTACTACGCCTACGCGTACAAAATTTCTTTTTGAATTTTTTAAAATACTTTACTTTACAAAAAGAACATACTACTAATACCATGTCACATTAGCCTAAATAATATCCCAATTAACATATTCAAATTTGTATGGAAGTAAACATCATTAATCCCTCAGATGACGGTAAACCGAAAGATGAATGCGGAATATTCGGGGTCTACGGTACCACCCGCGCAGCCAATCTCACATACCTGGGGCTCTATGCCCTTCAGCACCGGGGACAGGAATCAGCAGGGATTGCTTCATCAGACGGCGAATTCGTATACCGGTATGCCGGTATGGGAAAGGTCATCGACGTATTCACACAGACCCATATCGACAATCTGCATGGCTACATGTCCATCGGCCACAACCGTTATTCAACCACCGGTGCGTCATTTCTGCGCAATGCCCAGCCATTTCGCGCTACCTCTGTGCTCGGACCGATTGTGCTTGCACACAACGGTAACCTGACCAATGCCGGCCCCCTCCGTTTCGAACTTGAAAAGCTTGGTCACATCTTCCAGACAACGATCGATTCCGAGGTCATCGTCCACCTTATGGCACGGTCAGGACTCCCCGATTTTCTCGATGCATTGATATTTGCCCTCAAACAGGTCAAAGGGGCTTATTCACTTCTTGTGATGAGCAAGGACAGATTGTTTGCGGTCAGGGATCCGCACGGCTTCAGGCCACTTGTATTAGGCAAGCACGGCGATGCCAATATTATCGCATCAGAGACATGCGCTTTCGACATAATCGATGCGCACTATGAACGGGAGGTTGAACCTGGCGAAGTAGTAGAATTCTCCAAAGCCGGCGTTAAATCCTATTTTCCCTTTGAGAAAAAAAGCAGCTCCCTCTGTATCTTTGAATATATCTATTTTTCCCGCCCAGACAGCATAATTTACGGTGAATCCGTGCACAATATGCGGATAGCTATGGGACGCGAGCTTGCCCGGCAGGCCCCGGTAGAGGCTGATATCGTTGTGCCGATCCCCGACTCCTCCACTTCTGCAGCCATGGGCTATGCGCGTGAAGCGAATATTCAGTTTGAACTCGGCATGCTCAGGAGCCATTATATCGGCAGAACTTTCATCGAGCCCGAACAACGGATACGGGACTTCGGGGTTAAAATAAAGTTCAATGTCATCCGTTCAGCGGTTGAGGGGAAGCGGATTGTGGTCGTTGACGATTCGATCATGCGCGGTACAACCATGCGCAAAATTATCAAAATGTTCCGCAACGCCGGCGCCAGCGAGGTGCATGTGCGTATCGCGTCCCCCCCGACAAAATTTCCCTGTTTTTACGGGATCGACATCCCCACCCATAAGGAACTGATCGCCTCAACCCATACAATTGAAGAGATTAAAAAATAACTTCGAGTTGATTCTATTCAATATATGACAATTGACACAATGCTTAAATCAATCAATAAGCCGAAGATGAAATTCTGCACCGCGTGTTTTGACGGGAATTACCCATCCGAGCTCGATTGCATAGCCACCGATAATCAAAAATACCTGTTTGAGGATATGGCCTGTTACGATTATTATTAATATCGGCTCAGGCTTTTTTGCTTGACGGAGATACACTTTTATTGTTTTTGTACATCAATACTATAAATACAGGCCATTAGCTCAATTGGTAGAGCATCGGTCTCCAAAACCGAGGGCTGGGGGTTCGAGTCCCTCATGGCCTGCATGGAAAGCATCAGAGATAGCTCTGGTGCTTTTTTATTGAGATATCGTCATCGGAGTATTTTGCTTCGATCAGAATATCAGGAGTGACGTTCTTCACGACAACAAAATCAACCTCGTGTCCCTCTTTGTCCCCAGGATAGTGGATCCCGTAATTGTGCCCGGTGTAATCACTGATAAAATTAACTTTCTTTAAAAGCTGCGCGGCAATAAGATTTTCAAAGCGGGCATCCTCTATCAATTCCGAAATAAACTTCCCTGCCTGCTTTTATATGTGTTCCAGTCAGAACTCGGCTGATGTGTCTTCTAACTTAGACTGATAGTTGTCTTTGAAATCCTAAAAAGTGATTTTTAAAATTTTAAAAAATCCCTCTTTTTTTCTTGCATATTGAAAAATTCATGCTACTATTTACATCAACAATCAAATAATAGGGAAATAAATAATGAATAAACCAACTTTCTATTTTTTTGTCATCTCAATATTTATTTCGTCATCCTTTCTGCATGCCACTCCCATTAACCTGACTGAAGAAGATATGTTCGTCCGGGAAGGCTTTGAAGAAAAATGGGCCATATCTCTTCCCCAGGAAAATGACAGCAACTGGCAGAAATTACCGGCAAAAAAAGACGACAGACCCGTCAGGGTCAGACAGCTTAACTTCAAGGATTTACCAAAATTCAGACATTTTTCCCTGGCAAAATATCCAGATAAAACATTCGCCTTTATAACTTCCTTTGACCTGACAAAAGAAGAAGTAGCATCCGGACCACTGGGCCTTTTCCTGTCGCAGATTGGACTTAATTGGGAAGTATATGTAAACGGTGAACTGCTAAAAAGTGAAGTTTATCTGAACAGTGATGGTACTATTAAAACTGAACGTGCGGTAAGAAGCGAGGTGATAGAACTCAACCACCACTTTTTAAAGGCAGGTGAAAACATACTTGCCTTTAAAATAATAGGAAACCCGGTTGATGACAGAACTGGATTGTTCATGAAAACAGATTACAAAATTGACAAACTTACCAACCTGAAAAAATTCAATGAATATGTTTTAAAAATAATGCTCATCGCTGTATATCTATTTTTTGGCCTATACCATATATTTTTATTTTTAATAAGGAGAAAAGAAAAATATAATTTTGCATATGGCGCTTTTGCAATTATTTGTGCAACATACTGGTTCTGTAGGACAGATATAGTTTTTTCTCTATTCAAAGACAGTTTAATGATAAAAAATTTTGAACTGGTTGCGTTGTCCATGGCTCCGGCCGCCTTCATAGCACTCCTTGAATT
>JBFZEZ010000396.1:0-5143 GCA_041306585.1 Spirochaetota bacterium
GCTCCGCCCAGGCGAGGGAAAACATTTTTAACCCTCGCCTGGGCGGAGCCGGGGAGAGGGTGAACGAGCGATAGCGATGTTCGGGTGAGGGCGCGTTTCGCAGTTTAAGTTATTATGCTGATTAGTTACGAAAATAGTATTAAATTTTTTGGAGGAATATGAATCTACTCGATCAAACTATAAAAGAAATCAGGCCGCCGGATGTGGCCGCCATGCACGCAGCGCAGGAGCGGCTCGATTCCCTGCTGAAGCCCCCGGGGAGTCTGGGGAAGCTTGAGGACATTGCGCGTCAGCTCGCCGGGATTACCGGGAAGGTCATCAATACCATTAATAAAAAACGTATTATGGTCATGTGCGGCGACAATGGGGTGACCGTTGAGGGTGTCACGTCTTTTCCAAGTTCTGTAAGCGCCCTTGTTGCCGACACCATGGCGCGGGGAATTTCCGGGGTATCGGTGCTCGCCCGGCATGCCGGGGCTGATCTCACGATCGTCGATCTGGGGCTTGATGCTGACATAGCCAATGCTGGTATACTTAATAAAAAAATCCGCAAATCAACATCAAACATTGCTGTAGGTCCTGCAATGACCCGTGAGGAAGCCATGCGCGCGATTGAAACGGGAATTGAAACGACATTTGCAGCTATTGATGAAGGGGTCGACCTGCTCGGCACTGGCGAGATTGGGATAGGGAACACCACATCGAGCAGCGCGTTGCTATATGCGTTCACCGGCGCCCCGCTTGATGAAATCGTCGGACGCGGTGCGGGCCTGAACGACGAGGGACTCGCCAGAAAAAAAGATGTCGTACGCCGCGCGGTTACCGTAAATGCCCCTGACCTGAATGATCCCCTGGATGTCATTGCGAAGGTCGGAGGGTTCGATATCGCCGGACTTGCCGGATGCTACATCGCAGCCGCTAATCGCCGTATTCCAATTGTGATCGACGGTTTTATTTCAGGGGTTGCCGCGGTCGCGGCGATCCGCATGGCGCCCGGGGCACGGAATTTCATGTTCGCCTCCCACTTGAGCGCCGAACCCGGTGCTGTTGCCGTCGGCCGGGAACTTGCCCTCGCCCCCATGCTGACAATGGACATGCGGCTCGGGGAGGGGACCGGCTGCGCCCTCGCGTTCATGATCATCGAGGCATCGGTGGAAATGATGACAAGCATGGGGACCTTTTCTGATATCGGGATGTAAACTATGGCGCGAAGCATTATGATACAGGGGACCGCCTCGTCGGTCGGGAAGAGCGTGATAGCCGCTGCATTATGCAGGATCTTCATGCAGGACGGCCTGCGCCCGGCCCCTTTTAAATCGCAAAACATGGCGCTTAATTCATATGTATCCTCCGAGGGGCTGGAGATGGGGAGGGCCCAGGCGATGCAGGCCATGGCATGCGGCATTGAGCCGAGCGTGCTCATGAACCCGATACTCCTCAAACCGACCGGGGAATCGGTGGCGCAGGTTGTCGTGAACGGCAAGCCGTTTAAAAACATGAGCGCTGCGGAGTATCATGCATACAAGCCCCGTGTCCGTTCGCTGGTTGCTGAAGCTTATGCCGAGCTTTGCGGACGTTTCGATGTCATCGTCATTGAGGGTGCCGGGAGTCCCGCTGAGATAAACCTGCGCGACAACGACATAGTGAACATGGGGATGGCCGAGATCGCCGATGCCCCGGTGATACTCGCTGCCGATATAGACAGGGGAGGGGTGTTCGCGTCGATTGTCGGTACGTTGGCCCTTCTTCGGGAGGAGGAGAAGCTGCGTGTTAAGGGCGTTATCATCAATAAGTTCAGGGGGGATATAAACATCCTCAAACCCGGCATCAAAATGCTCGAAGATATTATTCATATCCCGGTGCTCGGCGTGATACCCCATGCGAAAATCTCGCTTGAGGATGAAGACAGTGTCACGGAAAAATTCAACGCGCGGCCCGGATGCGGAGATATCACGATCGCCGTGGTGAAACTCCCGCGCATATCGAATTTCACCGATTTCGATGCCCTCGAAATCCAGCCGGATGTCAGCCTCCGTTTTGTGGAATCCCCCGCTGATTGCGCCGGCGCAGACATGCTCATTATTCCCGGAAGTAAGAACACGATCGCCGATCTCGCTTTTATCCGAGCGGCAGGATTTGATAAAAAAATTTTTGAACTTCACAGCCGCGGCGTCCTCATCGCCGGCATCTGCGGCGGATACCAGATGTTAGGTTCGTCAATCGATGACCCGTACGGCGTTGAGGGTTCGGAACGGCATGTCCCTGGTCTCGGACTGATCGGCGTGACGACCGTTCTTGAGGAGACGAAAGTGACCGTCCGAGTAAAAGGAAGCATCGCACAAGGTGCCGGGTTCCTCGAGGGCCTTGAGGGACTTCACGTTGAAGGGTATGAAATTCACATGGGAAGAAGCACCGCACCGGACGCGGGCCGGGGGCTGGTCGTAATGGACGGACGCACTGACGGTTATGCGAAAGACGGCGTTTTGGGGAGTTATATCCACGGGCTTTTCGACAGCGGCCCGTTTACGAGGGGACTGCTGAATAATTTGAGGAAAAAGAAGGGGCTTGGTCCGCTCCTGTTGCCGGAAGGAGCCGGCGACTATAAAATACACAGGGAGGATGCGTTCAATCAGCTCGCCGATATTGTTCGCGCGGCCATTGACATGGACGCCGTATACGCTATCCTCAATGGTGGTCCGATTGCTGTGCGTTAAGATCATCATCGCCTTTCTGATCGACTGCTTTGCGGGCGATCCTCAGAATTTCCCACACCCCGTGCGTCTTATCGGGAAATTCATTGAAAATATGGAACGTCTGATCCGACGTTTCGGCGACGGAATCACCGCAGGCGCTTTTCTCGCGGCAATCGTTGTCGCGTCCGTTACCGTCGTCTCATGGTATGTCTCGTCGATATCGGCGGTCATCGAGGTGCTGCTCATGTATTCGGTGCTTGCGGTACGCTCGCTCGGGGATGAAGCGATGAAGGTGCACGATGCCCTTGCGTCAGGCGACGTTGAAACGGCCCGGTCCCGCATCGCCATGCTCGTGAGCAGGGATACGGCGGGGCTTGATGAACAGGGGATTGTGCGGGCAGCGGTCGAGACTGTTGCTGAAAATATCGTTGATGCGGTGATTTCGCCGCTCTTCTATCTTTTTCTCGGGGGCGTACCCGCTGCATATGCATACAAGGCAGCCAGCACCCTCGATTCAATGGTCGGCTACCGTAACGACCGATATCTTTTTTTGGGCAGGCCGAGCGCGCGTCTGGATGATGTGCTCAATTTTGTCCCGTCGCGTGTAACGGCTTTTGTAATCATCCCCCTTGCGGCATTTTTTCTCCGGAAAAGCGCGGTTAGGGCCATTCGAATCGTTATGCGCGATCGGCATAATCATGCAAGCCCAAACTCCGGGCACCCGGAGGCCGCGGTTGCAGGCGCACTTGGCATTCAGCTCGGGGGGCCGGCGAGTTATTTTGGAAAGATGTCGGACAAGCCGACAATCGGGGACCCCGGGCATGCCCTTCACAGGGGGCATATTCGTGATGCGGTCAGGCTGATGTATGCGGCATCGATTGTGTGGCTCATGGTTGGATGCGTTTTGGCGTCGGGTGTTCGATACCTGATTAAAATGTGATTTTCCATACATTTTTTTTCAGATTTTACAATTAAACAAAACTTTCGAAGGAGAATGGTATGTGGTCAATTTCCCTGTTAACGGTTTTTTTCATTGTCATGATCGGGGTCGGCATATGGGGTATGCGCAAGACCTCGTCGCTTGGCGACTTCTTTCTGGGCGGGCGCTCCATCGGCCCCTGGGTTACGTCAATGGCCTATGGCACGACGTACTTTTCCGCCGTTATTTTTATCGGTTTCGCCGGCAAGCTCGGCTGGGGTTATGGCCTGAATGCCCTCTGGATCGCGGTGGGGAATGTCCTGATCGGCACCCTGCTTTCATGGCTTGTCCTGGGGAGGCGCACACGGATCATGACTCAAAACCTCGATGTCATGACCATGCCGGAATTTTTCCAGGAACGGTATGACGGAAGAAAAATCAAACTCCTGGGGGCCGTGGTTATCTTTATATTTCTGCTCCCCTATTCGGCATCGGTATTCAAAGGACTGGGGCACCTTTTTGAAGCGAATTTTAAAATTTCATATGACCTCGCACTGCTTATCATGATAGGCATCACCGGTATTTATCTTGTGATGGGCGGTTATTTTGCCATTACCCTCACTGATTTCATCCAGGGGATCATCATGCTGGTCGGGGCGTTTGCCATGGTTGGAATTCTCATGAGTAAAGCCGGCGGGCTCGAGGTTATTTCTAAAATCTCTGAAAATTATGCGGCCCACATCCCTGCTGAAAAAGCCCCCAGCCTGGTCCTCCTGGGTGCCCTGGTTTTCATGACCTCGTTCGGCACATGGGGGATGCCTCAAATGGTGCAGAAATTTTATGCCATTAAAAATGAAGCAGTGATTGTTAAGGCGGCAATCGTGACGACACTGTTTTCAATCGTGATAACCTTCTCGGCATATTTCACCGGTGCACTTTCCCATATTTTTTATGATAAAGTGCCAGTCGTCAACAACGCACCTGCATTCGACAGGCTGATACCGGCGATGCTGACGACCTATCTTCCAGAAGGGCTCATGGCGCTTATTCTCCTTCTCGTCCTTTCGGCTTCGATGTCGACCCTTTCGTCGCTCGTGCTTATATCCTCATCATCGGTGGCGATCGACATGTACAAGGGACATGTGAACCCGAATATCTCGAAAGAGAATTCGGTGGCTATGATGCGGTTCCTGAGCGCCCTTTTTATAATGCTTTCATATTTTATCGCGCGCTATGAACTCGCGATCATCGTTACTCTCATGTCCCTTTCGTGGGGGGCTGTGGCTGGATGTTTTATGGCCCCGTATTTTTATGGCCTGTTCTGGAAGCGGGCGACACTCCCGGCTGTCTATGCAGGCATGGCTACAGGACTCACTGTAAATATAGCCCTTTTCTACATTCTGGGTCCTGCCAATTCGCCGATAGCCTCATGCGCGGCAATGATCGCTCCATTCATCGTTATCCCGATCGTTAGTCTTATGACAACGCCGCCGAAAAAGGAGACGCTGGAGCGGGCGTTCAGGAATATATG
>JBFZEZ010000397.1:0-4696 GCA_041306585.1 Spirochaetota bacterium
GCGTGCTCTGTCCAAAAGGTTGTTTACATCATAACATTTTGGTCAGGTCAGAACATCGGCTAAGATCAATTTTGCGTCGCATTTGCGTCGCATTTGCGACTTATTTACGGCCCATTTGCGGCCCATTATTTAAGGACATAATAGACCTCCCTGCCAACTTAAAGCCCGTTCGATCATGTTTTTGGAGACAAGTCCTGTCAACTCCCTTTTAGCCGTATTCTTGGAAACTCCCAGTAAATCCATACATATGATTCGTGAAATATTACCGTGCTTTTTTAAGTAGTCTATGATTTTCCGTTGCCTTTCACTCAGTATCTCAAGTTCTTCATTCGAAAAATTCTGTTTCGTTGAAAACAAGGTAACGAGTGTACTGTTCCCACCGGATAGTATCTCCGGCGTCTCAGGCTTCAGAGGATGGTTGCTGCGCAATTTTTTTCTTCCGCACGGTGTTTGACTGTCCGGAGAAGTGAAGTCTTGCCGATACCCCATCCACCAAGAATTGCTAAATTCTTAGGGTTTCCCTCAACAGTATCCGCAAGAAAAAGATCAAACTCACCAATCTGGTGTATACGTCCGGCAAATTTATCCGGAGGAACCGGGTGTTCGGCGCTGTATGGATTTTTTGTCGAGATCATTCCACCACAACAGAAAATTAAGAAAATTAAGAAAATTAATGGGGGGGCTTAATTTATATAATTTTCATCACTCTCCCGTGCGGTAATACTCCTTCATCCACACAACCGTCCATCTGATGTCTTCTTCCGGTTTTACTTTGGGATTATGTTTTAAGTCCCGGACTGCTTTATAAAAAGTCCATGTGTTTCACTTTTGTGGTGAAGGGTTCTGCCTCTATGTATGTAACAATCGAGTCATTCCTGCCGATTGCCCGAAAGGACATGATCAGATCTCATAAATTTTCTTCGACATTCCATGTTTTAAGTCCGATTTCCTGCATCTGGGATAACAGATATCGATCAGCAGCCAGAAAAAAATCTGCACCGGACTCATGAGCAGTTACTACCTGAATAGCATCTATTGCCGATAGATGATTTGTGAGGATCAGATCCCATGATGCACGAATAATAGAGGCTTTCACCTCATGGATCTCCATTCTTCCTTGTTCTGTCAGTTCTACAATATCAGAAAGTATCACATCAGCAATAATTTGACATTCAGATGCAGAAATAATCCGTCTTTTTCTGATTTTATCCAGCGCATTTAAAACTTCGCTGATAGTTATTATTGAGATACACAAGATAACACTGCCATTTTTTGCCTGATTAAAAATACTATGAAGATGATCAGAACCCTCTTCGTCATGATATTCCTTGAAAAATGCGCTGGTATCAAGGAAAAAAAGTTTATTCATTTCTGGATTCATGAACAATGTCGCCAAATTTTCCTTTGAACCGTGAATTTAATATCATACGGGCATCTTTTACGCGATATCTACCAACATCACGAATCATACTCCGCACTATCTCCACAGGAACTAATGAAGAGTCTATCGACTTATCGCGCCCGGATTGAACAGGGGAAGTAATTTTCACCGTTGTCATATATAATACTCTGATTTCTTTTCTTATGACTTAAGTGTACTTGTATTTGAAAACACGGCCTTAAGTGCAGAATTATGAAAAGATTCTCTTATTAAATGCGGTAATACTCCTTCATCCACGCAACCGTTCATCTGATGTCTTCTTCCGGTTTTACTTTGGGATTATGTTTTAAGTCCAGGACTGCTTTATAAAAAGTCCATGTGTTTCACTTTTGTGGTGAAGGGTTCTGCCTCTTTGTATGCAACAATCGAGTGATTCCTGCCGATTGCCCGAAAGGACATGATCAGAACTCATAAATTTTCTACGACATTCCATGTTTTAATTCCGATTTCCTGCATATGGGATAGCATGTATCGATCAGCAGCCAGAAAAATATCAGCCCCCCCATCACATAAAAAAACCCAATCCTGAACGTTCCGGAAATTTTCTGCTGCGGTATGATGTGACACTCCCAAGTGCTGCTTGATTACCGTCCTGTGACAATAAAATAATCACGCGTCCTGCTCACAGTGAAGATGAGAGCAGTATAAATTACCTGATATTATCTCCGCTGATCAATCCATCGATAATCATTCCACATACCTTTTTTTAACCGGGAGGTATGTTATCCGAGGGGGATCTGCACTTATGTAATCGGTTACTGGCACTTCATGAAAAAATAGTCAAGGTTCTGTATGAGCGAATCAATAAAGGTTCTCCAGTCGGGTCTTCTCAGGCGGGGGATGAAGTGATTGGTCGAATTCCCAATATATGTAGCGTTTTTCTTAAGGATATGCATTTTATCGATGAGATCTTTTGGAAAAGAATCTCTCTTTATATGTTAATGATCTCCCATGAATGCAAGTGCCTGATCAAACGCTGTGCAGTCAATTTTCTCTTTAAGAATATAAAAAACATCATACATATCCTTTCCTTCACCACGATTATAGAGTGGGTTGTGTCAGATCATCGGCTAAGATCAATTTTTACGGCCCATTTGCGGCCCACTATTTTTAGTCATAACAGATCTTGTGCATTATCAGGGGGAGTAAGCAGGATATTTCACTTTGGTTAACCGGAAAGGCTCATCGCAATAGTCCCCCCAAAAAAGCTCAGCTCATAGGTACCATCAAATGCTCAAATATTGCTCAGCCCGTGGGTAACTAAAAACGTGATGGCAGGAGATGAGACCGGGAAGTTTCCTGCTGGAGTGTCTTTCCGTCGTAAGGGTGCACACCCCATGAAGGTCTTTGGCTGGCCGTAGCGGTTTTTGGTTGCAGAAAAGGGGGAATTCCGTCACACGGTTTTTTGGACTCACCATTTTGGTATGATTTGAGGGTAACGAAGGGAGATATGTGGGTAAAAATGTACGCTAATGGATGCTATTGGGAGGCAGATCGGTATTGAGATGACCTATGGGCTATCGGGATGGGAAAAATGGGGGGTTTTCCGGATCCCAGGATCCGTATGAGGACTTCTGAACCGGCAGACATACCGGCCCGTAAATATCGAGCCGTTCAATTGCGCGTTTCCCGTATGCCCGTCAGCCGCTCTGGGAACCAGTGACACTCTTTACGCCGGCGACTGCGGTTGCTGTGTCAAGGACTTTCATGCCGACCTTGCGGCTGGAGGAGATGTTGTTATCGGGGAACCGGGAGCCGATGACGATTTCGGCGCCGTTGAGGAGCGGTGCAGGGACTCTTTTTAATGTCCTGCGGGCCGTGCGGCCCATCGGAATCCAGGGTCCCCACAGCCTCAAGGTTCGGGTCCCGGGTTCTTCGTCATGAGCATAATATTCTTTATTGGGAGGAACATTGTATATTGTGAGTGGTTATGGAAACAGCAACGAATAGCCAGAACATTGAGATGATGTTTGAGAGAATTCTGGGAAAACGTGAGAATATTGAAAGACAGGCTCTGTGAACTGGAATATCCTGTAGAATCAATGATCAACGAGGCTGTTATTGAAGAAGTAATGGTTGCGGAAAAGGAGATCGCCGGGGGGGATTTTATCGAGTGTACGACCGCAAAAGCATTTATTGAAAACCTGAAAAAATGACTATACTCTCCGATATCGTCCGGGTTTAAAAGATGAAATTTTAAAATTTTTAAAAAATGATCCGGTTCGTTTCGACCAACTTGCAAAAAAAAATCGAGTATCTTACAGAACACCCGGAAATGGGTAAACCACTTCGTAACCGGTTGAAAGGCAAATGGCGGGTACATATAGGACCCTATGTTCTTCTCTATACAATCGATTCATCCCAGAATTGTATCATGTTGTTAAAATTCAAACATCATGATGAGGTCTATTCCTGATTTGTTTTTCCTTATCCCTGATACATTCCCTGGCTTATCCCTACGGGGCGATACCTGCCAGTGACAACGTATTATCGTACCAGAACACTTTTTTTTAATTACACCATTGTAACGATTCCCCTTTTAAGATACTCATTTTTCTTTCCTGGCCATGATGATGGTCGTGTCAGATCATCGGCTAAGATCAATTTTGCGTCGCATTTGCGACCCATTTGCGGCCCATTATTTAAGGACATAATAGACCCTGCGGATTTGCAACCAGAAAAACCGACCACGATTTTTTGAAATCCGGGTAGGTTTTTATCCCTCATCGATACTCGAAATTTTTCTTTTTCCCAACTTCAATAACGAACACTATCATAACATCATGCCAGATTACAAAGGATGCACGATATTCTCCTGCACGGATACGATACCCTGCGGTATCCTTTGGACCACCTTTGATCCTGACCACATCGTGATGCCCGTAAATATCTTCTGCAAAAGATTTGAGTGCTCTTTCAATTTTAACACGGGCGAATTGAGGTATTCTCTTAAGACTCTTCTCTGCTTTATCTGAAAATTTAACCAGATACCCCATTCGACCTCAACGGTTCTACGATTTTGTCATCTCCCAGATCCTTCATAATTTCCTCAAGTGATCGGGTCCGACCTGCTCTGAAATCTTCCAAACCCTCCTTGAGAGCCAGCAACTCTTCATCAGTCATGGGCTCATCATCATACGCAAGGTGAGATAGCCGACCAATTACCTCATCATAGCTCTCCTTTTTATGAATTTTCAGGTCATCAAGAACGGCTTTTGTCCCGAGGGATATCCTCACCGTTGTCCCTTGTTGCAT
>JBFZEZ010000398.1:0-2870 GCA_041306585.1 Spirochaetota bacterium
TCATTAATCTGCATACTGGCATTTCCAGAACAAAAGGAGTATTACGATGGAACTAAGCAGCTTCTTCGGTAAAAACCAGGTTATTAAACTAAAATCCAATGAGAAACAATTGGTTATTAAAGAACTGGTCGAGAAGCTCCAGGAGCTGAAACTGATTGAAAACAAAGACCGTTATTATGCCCAGATAGTACATCGCGAATCCCTCGAAAATACCGGGATCGGCCACAGCATTGCTATCCCCCATGCCCGTACAGAATCAGTGGCAGATTTCATTTCTATTCTCGGTTTTTCAGAAGAAGGGATCGACTACCAGGCTTTTGATAATGAACCGGTGAAGTTTGTGCTCCTCAGCATTTTTCCATCAAGTCTCAGTACAACCTACCTATATCTTGTCGGAATGATGGCGCGAATATTCTCCCATGAAGAGAAAAGAAAAATTCTTGAAGAAACCATTGACCCGCAGGAACTGTATACGTACCTTGCGAAGGAATCCGAATCATATTTTGAATCACTTGACGAGAAGGTGAGCCCTGATTTCGGTTCCGCGGAAAACCTTGCCGGCCTTCCGTCTTCAGACCTTGATCAGCTGATAAGACTCGACCGACTGTATCAGCTGCAGGAGGAAGGGATTAAAAGCGATTTGATTACACATAAAATTGAAAAGATAAAAAGCCTCATCGACAACAGGTCTTTGACGTATTACGAACGAATGAAGAAAAAACGCTTCAACCCATTTTCAATCGTAGAGAAAAACAATTGTTCCGGTTGCCATATGGGTATACCCCCGATTTATTTAAAGCAGGTAAAAAAACGCGAAGGGATTTCGGTCTGTACTCACTGCGGACGATTTCTGATCATCGTATAATACGTTAATCTTTCGTATATTCCTGCTTTACCGCAAAGTAAGGCGAAAAGTATTCCTCACAAAAAATGACAGCAATTCATCTTAGTCCTAACATAATCAACCGGCAAGAAACCCCATCATACTGAAAGCGACCAGGCCTATGACAAAGAAAAAAATTGTACCAATAAAAATTACCGGGAAAAGATAGATCAGTGCGGCCTTGCCGAGAGTGGTGGAGTGCATCTCAGAGATACCCTGGACAGCAATTATTGCTGACCACACCATCAGGCAGATTGAAAAAAACATATAAAAGAACAGGGGAGCAAAACGGAAAACAACAAAAATATAGAGCATGGGTAGAAGAAAAACCTGGGGGAAGAGTGAGAAATTAATCATACTAATCATCTCCTGTATGTTCCCCCTAAAACCCAGGAATTGCGAGAGGAGATCCATTAACGACGATTCGACAACAATCTTTAATGATGAAAGCAGAAAAAAAAGGATCCAGCCATAAGTTATTTTATAATAGAAAAATGATGATTCTCCGGACCCCATAAGCGGAAAAACGATGATGTTGACAAATGCAATAAAAGCGGGTACGCTGAAACTGAGTACGACATGCGACAGCTCATTGTCCCTTATCTTCCGATAAAGGGCCCGAGGATCGATGAGGGAATATAGATAAAAATCAACCCATGTAAGCGATTTAAATGTCTGAAGTATCATGGCACATACCTGTATTCAATCATGTGAGAGGCCCCTTTCCTGATCGTCTGTTCAATCCCCCCTCTCCCTTTCGCAATGCCTTCCAATCCCATGAGCATCTGCTGAAAAGGGGTCTTTACATCGTCGTATACGGGCGCGTCTTCGGAGAGCTTGGCTTGCTTGCGTGCCAGGTCAATGGCGTCTTCAAAGGTCCCGATTGCATCGATGAGTTTATATTGCAGCGCCTGGTCAGCCCCCATGATCCTTCCGTCTGCGTATTTCTCGATTTCAGACTGATTCATGTTCCTTCCAAGGGCCACATCCTTCAGAAATTTTTTATATGAAGAATCAACAAGGCCCTGGATCAGCATTTTTTCATCAAAAGTCATGTCGCGAAATGACGAGAGGATGTCCTTGTATTGTCCGCTCTTAATCACGTTCATCTTGATGCCGAGTTTTTCGAAGGTCCCCTGCAGGTCTGGCGCCGATATGATTACGCCTATAGATCCGGTCAGTGTCCCGTAGTTCGCCATTATGGAATTGCAGGCGGATGCCACGTAATAACCCCCGGAAGCCGCAAGGTCGCCCATTGACGCGACTAGGGGGATGTTCTTTTTCCTCAGGCGCCATAATTTCTGGTATATCTCCTGAGTCGCCCCGACAGTTCCCCCGGGGGAATTGATACGAACCACGACGGTCCTGATATTGCTGTCATGTTCAAGGTCATTCAGGCGGTTGACGATTGCCTCGGCGCCCTGGATAAGCCCAAAGGGACCGGCAGTAGTTTCCAGACTGATCTCACCATCAATACGCACAATACCGACGCCGGGCCCGAACTCGGGCATTCTGATCGAGTATGTTTTTTTCTCCTCGCTTTTCTGCATTTTGAGGCTTATATCAACGATCGCAATCATAGCCGATACGACAAGCAGTGAAAGTATCGATATAAGAATTTTTCTATTTTTATCCATAGGCTCCGTCTCCACATCAATGGAAATTAATACTTTTCCCGCCCGACGCATGAACACGCATACACATTGTCAGCGGGAGGGTCGCACGACATCCCCTTGACCTCAATTTTCTGGCTTTTATCAATACCCTCGCAATCGCAGTAACTCACTGAATAAATTTCCTTCCGGTTGACCGCGGCCTTTGCAATAATCTCGGCCATAACAATCCCTTCACCACATACGAATACATCGACAATGAGATACCGGCTGTATAACGTTCCACCGAAAAGAAAAATCGCTGCCACAACGGCAGCAAGGATTATTCGTTTCATCTGCTCCCTCCATGAAAAATCAGATACGCTCTCCCTGTA
>JBFZEZ010000399.1:0-4277 GCA_041306585.1 Spirochaetota bacterium
CCTTGTAAAGGGTCATGAAAATTATATCGCCGGCTTTATGCACTCTGTGAATCAGTGGAAATCGTGGAGTACCCTGACTGATGCGGTGAAAGCCGGAACATCTGTTATGAACCAGGGGATCGGGAAACGGAATGATGTGTGGCAGGAATCTTTTATAGCAGCAATGCATGACAGGGCAAAAATACAGGCAGGCCCGATCGTATCTTTGATCAACATGACCGGTGTGTCGTCGGTGCTCGATATCGGCGGCGGGTCAGCGGCTTTTTCGATGGCTTTCGTACGGGTGAAGAACGATGTAAAAGCCGCAGTTTTCGATCTCCCTGAAGTGATCCCCATAACAAAAAAGTATATTGAAGCTGAAGGGCTTGGCGATAAAATTTCCTGCATCCCCGGGAATTACAATACCGACCCTTTTGGAAACGGTTACGATATCGCTTACCTTTCAGCGATAATTCATATAAATTCACCTGATGGAAATAGGAAATTAATCAAAAAATCCGCGGAAGCGGTCAACCCGGGCGGACAAATCATCATCCAGGATTTTATCCTGGATGAGAATCGAATCACTCCCGCACATGGAGCGGTCTTTGCATTAAATATGCTCGTTGGTACCAAAGAAGGTGACACCTATACCAGAGACGAAATCGAGGGCTGGCTTACGGAAGCCGGTTGTGCACAGATAGATCTCATAGAAGCGGGTTTCGGGGCGCGGCTGATGATCGGACGAAAAAAATAGTAGAATCTAAAATTTTGCCTCGACCCCGAAGTTCGGTATGAGCTGCTGCGGATCAAGTGATTTTCCAGGATTTTTCCCTTTTTTATACGGCTTTTCGAAATCCCAATCCTCGCCGGTGACCACGCGGCTGTTATATATATTGATGATTTCGATATACATGCTCACAAAACCCCATTTCTGTTTGAACGTGTAGGTATAGCGCAGATCCAGGCGGTGATACACGGGGAAATGTTTTGAATTCGGATGCGCGTCATCGGTCACCGGGACAAAACGTTTAGTTGGAGGAACAGCAGGCGGTGCATCTGGCGAAGGATTACTCCCGATTATTGGGGTATAGGGGAAAGATGTATTTAACTGAAACCGCGCGTTGATCGAATGATTTTTTTTGTTGTAACCTGCGACCAATTTCAAGGAATGTTCCTGCTCAAAACGATAATTAATATAACGATGTCCCGCCGGTTGGAATGAAAGTCCAGACCTGTATTTAGATTGTGTATATGTATAATTAATCCATCCAAAAAATGCATGAACGCCCTTTTCATATTTTGCGGCAAACATGCCCTCCAGACCATATGCTTTCTGTCTCCCCGACGAACGAATATTGTCCGGCGCGCTGGCATCCTCCTCTGCGATATTCCAGTAATAGTTATAAAACCCCTCCACTTTGATATCGAAATACAGTATCTTTTGTTCAATTCCCGCAGATCCATGCGCAGCCCGGTTTGGCTTCAGTCTTTTACCGACCAATGCGAAATTCGGTGAATTGACAAAAATATACTGGTTGGTCTGATAAAAAGAAGAGTATGTTCCCCCTGATAAAGCCAGGGTAGTGCCTGATGAAAAATCATAACTGATATTCAGACGCGGGTCAACAGTTGCTGTCTGTGCGCGTTCAAGATAATCAAAACGAAATCCCGGAACAATGGTAAATCCGCTGACGATAAATTTATTTTCAAGATACCCGCCGAGCATGTGATTGCTTGCTTTGGAGTCAAAAGGAATTCTGTCGAAAAGAGTCTCGTCAGAAAAGTCGGGAATACCAACGCCGGAATAATTTTCATTCACGATCGTATATCCATCTATGATAAAATCATAAATAGTATATTCCAGTCCGGCATTCATCTCAGCTTTTTTATCGAGCCACCTGAGACGAACCTTATCTTTAAAGCCGTAAATATACGGGCGTGACTTGGAATCAAAACCCTTGACCCAATCAGCAACCTGATCATTTTTTACATCAATTAAAAATGTGCTGTCATTTAAAACGGCATAAAACATAAAAACATTTTTCAGAATTCCTGATGGTTCGTAGGTATAATATAAACCTTGTGAAAAAGATGACTGGCTGTTAGTAAAAATAAATTTTTTCAGTAGCGGATCGAATTCGCTCGGGAATGGTGTCTCTACGGTATTTAAATCAATACTGTCCTTGCTCCCGAATGCAAGAAAAGTCATAGAATGCCTGCTGTTGAAGAAATAATGGGTCTTGACCTGGTAATCCCAATAGTTCGGCAGACCGAAAAGCGGCTCCCCTGTCACCACCTCGTAGATCGTAGGAATGATGAGCGGGAGATATCCGATCCTTCCTGCAACGAGAAAGTAACCGTTGTCTTTTTTATCCTGGGCTTTCTGATCGGCCTGCGCCTGTGCGTCATCACCAGTCGGCTTCAGGTTCCACTGTTCTTCGAGCGGTTTGAAGGGGGTTTTGATGAGCATATTAGCTGAAATCGCCCCTATATCGATGTTCCCGCCGAAGACCTTGACATCATCTATGGTATTGATGTTGATGATCGCTCCGACCGCGTTGCCGAACACAGCCGGATACGCGGATGAATAAAGATCAATTTCCCGGATGAGATCGTTTGATATCACGGAGTGGATCCCGAAAAAATGCTGCGGATTGAATATTGGTATATCATCGATAAAAAAACGATTGAAGTCTGGATTCACCCCCCTCACGACAAGCGTCCCGAACAGTCCGGCATTTCTTACTATCCCCGGAAGGGTTGAAAGGGCGCCTAAAGAATCGCCGAACGTGGCCGGCACCTGTTTGATCTGTTCCGCTGTCAGTGTCTGGCGCGAAATTCTCTGAATATTTCGCTCACCGTAAATAATCAGTGTTCCGCCCTTCCCGCGCATGGGGGCAAGGGAAAAGTCCCTCACTGCATCCTTGGTCAGATTGACAACTACGGTTATCGGTTTAAGTCCGTCGGTTTTCACGATAAGTGTGTACTTGCCGGGCTCTGGCACTGAAATCGAATAGAATCCGGCAGCGTTTGTCTGTGTCTTTAACCTCGGTTCGAGGAGGACCACGGTCGCGAACTCCACGGGCCTACCGTCAATGCTGCTGAAAATTTTCCCCTTCACCGTGTAGACTTTCTGCTGCTGCGGAAGAAGAACCGCTGGCACACAAATCATTGCAATTGCTGTACATATTATGATTATTTTTTCTGCTGAGATTTTTTTCATTTTTTTTGATTAGCTATCAATCAAAGTCAAAATACTTATAGCCGTGAGCTATTTATATTTAATAACCGTCCCCTTTATATGTATAACAGTCACCATACCAACGATCCACTGTTGACGTTCGCGCCACCATCGCACCTCGATGACATCATCCCCCCCCTTCTCATTGGCCATTTCAAGGATGGCCTTCTCAAAATCCGGACGCGGAGTGACTGATATCGCCCATAACAGATTGAAATTGCTTATAATTGTTTCAGCCTCGCCCAGGATTTCATACGGAGCATTACGAAGAGGGTGCATTGACGGTTCTATCCCGGCAAGGTGGATGCTTTTATAAAACATGCATCCACCTCCACAAACCAGCAAAACGGCTATTACCGGAAAAATTTTTTTAACCCGATTCATTTATCCCCCCGCTGTTGCTTCTGCTGCAGCTGCTTCTCCTTTTCTTGTGTCTTCTGGGGCTGCTGCTGGGACTGGGCGTTATTTTTACCGCTTTCGTCGGATTTATTTTCTTCCTTACCATCGGTGAATTTTATAACATCACCGATAACGTACACCCTGTGCAGGCTGAAAAAAACAAAATAATAGGTCTGCTGGTACCACTGTACGTTTATCATTGCATCCCCTTGTTTTTTGTTCACAGCATTTTGTACAGCAACAGCGATATCCGGTTTCCCGAACGACCATACCCCGAACAGCGCCCATGCGTAATTTGATTTCCCATCTGACGGGCCGATGACCTCATATTTTTTTTCCTGGATGGGAACATTGGACGCTGTTATGCCGCCAGGGGTTATGCAGCCGCTTAATGCCGCAAGAGCTATAATATAAAGTATGAGCGAACTGTTTTTTAATCGATGCGTAAGATCCATTTTTTATTCTCCTATGTATATGTGATGTATTTCCGTGTTATTCTTCAAGTTTAAAAAGAAGTTTAAAATTCCAACGGACCGCCTTCCGTTTGCCGTCAATAACTGACGGTGTAAACCGGGCGTCAGTGAGCGCCTTTTTCGCCTCAATGCCGAATTCCCGTGATATCTGCTCGGTTTTTTCCTCAGGGAGCTTTTTGTTG
>JBFZEZ010000400.1:0-6514 GCA_041306585.1 Spirochaetota bacterium
ACCGGGGATCATTGTTACCTTTTTTTTCATGATTTTAAACAGTGAAGCATGGTTGGACAAGTCCCTGAAAATATTATCTTTTCCGGGGGTTTGAAAATGCGTGACCTCAAAATCAGAACTGGAATTAGTATCAGCTCCTCCACGGCGTACAATGCTCATATATAGCTTCAGCCCGTCCTCACCGAGATCGACTAACGACTGAGCAATATCCCCTTGCCCCCCTCCTATCCATGACCCGTTATGAATCGCATCCTCAACATATGTGATCATAGTCTGATTCAGCCTGCCATCCATGTTCGAGTACGCACAAAAATCAATAATCCCGCCATTCGAGGAATCATCGTCACTGTCAATTGCAATCACACCGGTGGTATTCCACAGGCTCCCGTAATAATTATTACAATATACATCGAGATGGCCATTACGGTTTGTATCACCCGTGCGTTCAGTTTCATCAGGTGTTACTGAATCAGTAAGATGAACTATGACATAGCGGTCATCATACGAAGTTTCCGGCCTGTTGAAACTGTATATCCATACGGGTTCATCGGCAAGATGCTCATTTGCCCCATAGTACATGGTGACAAAAAGCTTCGAAATCTCCATACCCTCATTCCTGTCGCTCAGCAGAGCAAGTTCGACCCAGTCAGATGTTGTCTCTGTGACGACCTCGTTAATAACGAGCCCGCCATAGAGACGGGTTTGATGCACCAAAACCAGAATCATGAAAAAGAATATTCTTTTCATTAATATACCTCTGGTATTAATACGTATGAAACTCGTATGTATTAAAAAAAAAGTGTGGTTTTTAATTTTTTTTTAAAATTTTTCGCAGGTAGTTCTAAAAGAAGAAATGATGGAATGTATAAGCGTCTGTTTTTTTAAGTTTTCTTTTCTCAAAAATTTTTGGTTGATTTCAAGTTCGATACCGATGTATTCATTATTATTAAAATTTTTCCGCATCCCCGTCGTGAGTCCATCGTTATAACCCTTAAATGGATAATTCTTGCGTACCCTTAATTTACCATTAAGTTTAACCATGTTTTTTTTCCATAAATTACAGAAATCTGTTTCAATTGAACGCCTAGGATCATAGAGGAGTCCGATATCGGTTTCCCGCACAACGCCTTTCAAAACAGGGGTAAAAGAATGTACAGCGACATGCGCAACCAGACCTGACCGCGCAATCTCATCAGCGAGATAAGATTTCACCCCGTTCCAATACGGGGAATGATACTCAGCAATTATCTTCATTTTTTCATCATGAGAAAGAGTATCCCTTAAAACCGTAAACAGGGTATCGCTGTCGCTCAACCGGTTCATGTCAACAACAAGGCGGGTATTTGTCCATGAAAAAAGGCGGGCATTACATGCGGTTGAAAAAATTCGGGCAACATCAATTGCCCCCCTGTCATAGCCCCGATGTGTTTTAAGGAGTCCTTCTTTTCCCCTGAAGAGCTCTCTATATTCGGGGGGAATATCGTTTCCGCCATGTTCACAGGTTATCGTAGTGGCTATCATGGTTGGAAAATCTCCCCGTGAGACAGGCATCCGGCAAGTTTTTTATACACCCGCACTATAGAATCTTTTGAACGGCTGCCGTCAAGTGCCTTTGTTATCCTTTGCGAGAGGTTCCCTTTTTCAAGTATTACGGAAAGGGGATGCCCGTACAAATCGATATCCGAATAATTACCGATCCTGCCGGTAATTTCACTCCATAGATCGAGAGCTCTACAGGTCCTCCCCCTAAATCCAAACCCCCGGAGATATTCCCTATTATCGATAACGGTATTTCCACCATTCTTGATTACTTGTAATAAAATATCGTGAAGGAGCTCTGTTGAAAATTTCTTCTGATCTGCGAACGGGGCAAAACGTTCACGGACCAGAGACCGGACTGCGCCGGTCACGAGCGAACAAATGGCAATATCGCATAACGGGCATTCCTGTATATCCAGCAGACGGATTTCGATAGAACTCCGGTCGAAACGCGCCGTTGCCCCGCGGGAATTCAGCCAGTCATTTTTCAGTATCCCCTCCTTGTCGAAATTACGGATGTCACTGAAAACTTTTTGCGTAATCACCTCTTCGTAATCCCGGCGCGTGAATACCGCTTCGGGGATTATCAGTCCTGTGATCGATGGAATCAGTTTTTGATTGTTGCGGTATACATCCAATCGATTATCTTCAATCCCTGTAACATTTCCCTCGATGATCGGCGAGCTCGCTGCGATAGCCGGTAAAATGGGGAGGATCATGCGGATAGCAGCATGAAGCCGCCCGAATTCATTATCATTCCCGAACGGGAGGTTGATGTGAATGCTTTGAAGGTTTGCCCAGCCATGCGTATAGCAATTGAAAATAGTATGATAGGCTTTATAAATTTCATGACTGTCATGCGGCCAGAGGCGCGTTTCATTCGAGGGGTCCATAAATGGATGCATCCCCCCGGGAAGAAGGGTACAACCATGTTTTTCCAGGATGGAATTTATTTCACTTACCCCTTCTTTGAATGAATTTTCCACACCGCGCAGGGTATTAACCGGACCGTTTGTTTTAAGTTCAATAACATGCAGCACGAGTTCGTTTGACCAGACAAGTTGCCCGTTTTCCACATCGCCGTTATATGCCCCGCTTTTTTCGCGCATGACCTCGTCGGTGATCGGCATAACGGACAAATCGTCCTTGCGCACGATCATATATTCAAGCTCTATACCATACCCTTCAAATAAATGCAAAGTTGTTTTGTTATTCATCAGTATCCGCCCGGTTAAATTTTCCAAGACCCGTCTTTTTTAATCTGAACACGCCGCAGGAATACATCCATAAGGCGTACATACAATTCATCTTTGAGAACCTGGTCTTCCTCCCCGCCCTCGATAGTGGGATTATCGTTCACCTCAATAATATAGTAATTATTGTTCGAGCATTTAATATCCACTCCGTACAATCCGTCACCTATAAGATTAGCGGCCCTAAGAGCCAGTTTAACTACTCGGGGGGGAACCTGTTCAATCGGCACTGTTTCAACATTCCCGAAACGGGCATTCCCCTTCTTTTTCCAGTCCATGATCTGCCAGTGCGCTTTGGCCATCCAATACTTGCATGCATACAACGGCTGCCTGTCAAGAATGCCGATCCTCCAGTCAAAATCAGTGGGAACAAATTTCTGGGCAATGATCAAGTCCGATTTTTCAAGAAGCTGATTCGCCTGCTGCATATATTCATCCCTGCTCTCGACTTTGACAACACCCTGCGAAAATGAGCTGTCAGGTTTTTTTAATATGATTGGAAAGCCAAGCGAATCCGGTGCGCAGTTCATATTCTCGCGACTCAGTATAATCGTCTCCGGAGCAGGGATATGGTTATGCTCCATCAATTCTGCAAGGTAGACCTTGTTTGTACATTTGAGTATCGAACTCGGATCGTCGATAACGACAAGCCCTTCTACATGCGCTCGCTGGGCCATGCGGAAAGTATGATGATTCACGCTCGTGGTTTCACGGATGAACAACGCGTCAAATTCAGCGATGCGGTGGTAATCATCTTTATCGATCATCTCGATGTTAAACCCGAATTTTTCCGCAGCCTTATCGAGTCTCTTAAAAAAACGCTTGTTTGATGGCGGATTTTCCTCAAGATTATTCACCAGTATTCCCATGTCATACGGAAGAATTTTACGGGCACGGGCACGGTAAATCTTCTTTGAAAAATAATTTTCTGCGAACATGATAACATACAGGACATGTTCATCCGGAATCTCATTAGTTGATATGAGCTGTATATTGCTCAATCGCCACTTGTCATCCCTTTTTATAAAATGCGCCCGAAGCAGAGGGGCCTGAAAAAGACGAAACAACTCTTCTGAAAGCTGATCGTACTTCTTTGCGACATTTTTCCCAAAATATATTGAAAGATCAAATTTGCCAGATTGGATATTCCCAAAACTTTTCTGTATCAGGTCGTCAATATCCTCTGTAATGACACGCACCACTGATGGATACTTCATCTCCTGAATCGTATTCATACTCGGAAAAGCCTTGTGGCCCCGCGCTGCGGCCAGGAGTGAGACGTAATATCCGGTTGACTGATAGCGATATGTTCTGCATAGATTAAAAACCCGGAGTCCCTCATCATCAAGATATTTTTCATTCATCAAATAATCTTTTGCAGAAATCACTTCAAGACCAGGGATTGATATTGGCCAATCTTTAGGATTATTGACAACAATCAGCTTCGACATGAAATAAGCCTCGTGTGTTTATTTTGGTTGCAGTATCAGAATATTGGCATCATACGTGACAATTCCGAGCAATATCGAATGAATCAGCCTGTTTATCCCGACATGATAATATCCTCCATGCGCAAGTGGACTGGGTCGATAAGGATCAGCCACCAATACCCTTTTCTGCGTTTTAGCATATCCGCACAGGACAACAAAATGTCCTGTTGGCATTCCACGAATATCATCTTCATCACAGTTGTTACCATACTCCCTCATTGATCGATAAAGATACGTCGCACTGAGTCCTGTAATGATTGGAATTGATGCAGAAAGATATTTCTTCATTACAGTCGATGAGAGGTCCTGAAACAGAATCTGGCCTCCATTTTCAAGAAATTCAAGATATCCTTGTGTGGCAAGCTGAAGCTTGGAATTTTTCTTGAATACGGCCTGAGCATGCAGCCTCTCTGCAAGATTATATCTGTCTCCGATAAACCAGGTTGGATCGAATATCTGAAGATTAAAAGTATAAATATGAGCCCGATAACCCATTTTGAGAGCATGGCAGCCGAGAAAAACTGCCAGAGTACCGCCTTCATCCAGCTTTGTAACTTCCCTGATTACCTGTTTTAGCTTTATTGAATCACCGTAGTATTGATAAACAGCATGCAGACAGGTTGGGCCACATGTTATGACATCGGGCTGGGCAAGCATCCTGATATTGAGCCGGGTTTCCATCAAATGAAAATATTTGCTGCCTTCATGATAATAATCAATTAGTATGCCAGATCAACAATAAAATCAATCACAATTTTACATAAGTATTTTCAGGAAAAAAATAAATTGTTATTTACTTAAACTTCATTGTAGTTAAGATTATTATCAAATTTTTATATTGATATTTATAAAAATCAATATAAAAAAGTGTATTTTCATAACAAATGTCTTCATTTATTCGTAATTTACTATAATTTGATAGCAGTATAAAAGTGCAAATTTTTATTATTGCAAAAAAAATTCTCGACATATTTGTATTAAAATTAAATCTTGAACAAAGTTTAATAATACCAAAAAAGTACATGAAAAATAATAAACTAACGAGTGAAGATCTTGTCAACCTAGCATCTTTATGCAATGAAAGCATTAAAAACTCAGAAAATCGGAAAGCAGCCCTTGAAAAAATTGCTGAGACAATATCTTGTAACCTTGGTGATTACTTCGGGCCAGGCATACTACTACATCCGGATGAGATATCAATCCATTTTATAGAGCTCCTTGATCAGATAGTCTTTGAAACTGTTGAAAATTCATCTGGTGATGACAGAATCAGGGATTATGTTATTGATAATTTATATTCCCGACTAGGGATCTATCTCGATATATTCAACGACAAGGAACTTTATAAAAGAAATTTGTGTAATCGAATTATTACAAACGACGACACTGTTATCATAAGACAGTTTAAGATGATTGAATACCTGCCCGAGCTGCTTGTCGAGTTTTTTGAGCAACCGGAGCTTCAAAAACCGATATTAAGAGTATTACTTACCTTTAAATCAGATGATCTCCTCAATTTTTATTATCAAATCGCCCAGCAAAAAAACCCGATTGATATTAAAATTCTTGCTCTCATAGGGCTCAAATTTTTTCATTCAAAATTTCACAACTGGGACCAGATCAAGGAAAAATTTAACGGGCGATACCCTGTAATCGAATATGCCCTTGAGTTTGATGCCGATGACATAACGAGGAATAAATTCCCCAATGATGTATATTCGCTCCTCTTTGTATTAAAATTCATTGATCTGAATTTCGATACTCTTTCCAATCCGAATGTTACTAAATGGATCATTTCAGTACTTGTTTCAGCATTAAAATTTGAAATTGACTCAAATCTGCAAGGTGATATTTTCAAAGATATTACAAATATATTAATTTATATCGATACCACCAATATTAACTCCCTTTTAACAAACGATGATATGGTTGTTTCACTCATATCGATTATCGATTTCCTCCCGAGAGAATATTTTGACCGGATTGTAATGAGGATTTCATTGCTGGGTGAGGAATTTATCGAATCTGTAAGAAACCTGATTTCAGCCGGCAGGATCAATGCGGAGGACCGTACATCAAATACTATGAGTTTTCTTTTTTTCGAAACTCACAATACATTATAAAACTCTCGTGCTGCCTCAGAAGCCATTGCTGATGAAAATGATGGACGCCGCCCCTGATGCACATCTCCATACAGAGTGAATTGGGATATAAAAAGAATCTCTCCACCAA
>JBFZEZ010000401.1:0-3577 GCA_041306585.1 Spirochaetota bacterium
GTTTTTAGGACGTATGTCTTCAATTACATTGAAGGCGTATTTGGGAAGACGTTGCTTGACAAGATTGACCACTATGGTGAAGACAAGACCCTGTTTCATTCGCATACGTTTGAATATTTTGACGAGGTGACTGATACGGGGAACAAAAATATTCTGCGCGGCTTTGATTATGAAAAAATTGATGTAGCGAACGCGAAATCAATACAGAGCGTTTATGGAATAGACAAAAAAAGAATCGGCAGTACATTGGCATTTACAAATGAAACAGAGAATAATACAAATAAAAGCTATCTGACTCACTGGTCAAAAATAGCAAAATATCGGGTTACACCAACAATTAAATACAGTTTTGAGACAATAGAATCAAATGGAGACTCAACAAAAATTCGCCAACTCGAACTCATAGATATTAATGGGGACGGGCTTCCGGACCAAGTCTATGCCCAAAAAGATAAAATTTTCTGCAGACTTAATGCTGGGTTTAATCAAATAAATAACTCTCTTCGATTTGGTAATGAACGTGAGATTTCTTCACTTTCTGGAATTGCATCAACGCTTGGAAAAACAGTCGGGACAACCTCTTTTACACGCAGTCTTGAAGGATTAAGCAAATCAAGCAGAATGTGCACAGTCAATGAAAATGGCGAAAACAAGGATACGCAATATATCTATACAACAGATGTTAACGCAGACAAACTGATCGATGTGGTTGTTCACGGCATTGTATACTTCAACTCGCTTGATGCGTCCGGCTTCCCGGTATTTTCACCGAAGGTACCTGATGGTTTCAATATGAAAAAAAATCCTCTGATACAACCAGCGGGAACAACGACACCAACAACGGAAAATAATAGCATTTTAGAACACCGCAGGGATGATCCGATTCTTCTTTGGGAAGCGCCGTATGATGGAGCAATTTCAATCAGCGGGGATGCCTCACTTATTTTTCAATCATTTTTTCCGGCTGAAGGTGCCGTAGGGGAACCGGACGGGGTACACCTGTCAATTCAAAAAAATAAGAACCTCATCTGGTCTGCAGATATTCCCGCAGGCGGTACCGAACCGGTTTCACCAGACAGCATGGGGTTAATCAATGTTCAGAAGGGTGACTCAATTATTTTCAGGGTCAATTCAATAAATGATCCTTCTTTCGACGCAGTAAAGTGGGACCCGGTTATTGAATATAACGGACTTGGCTCCCCTGCAAAGGATGAAAATGGATTGGATCTGTTTCGTTACGAGGCCATCGACAGTTTTAATTTTTTCAGTTCGGATGAGTCATGGAATTCGGTGGGAACGGGAACAGTCAGTATAACCGGGGCCTTGGATAAAAAAGAGATAACATCGGATGACATTCACATAAGAATTTTCAGGGAAAGCGCACAAAAAGAAATTACCACGATACTTGATGAAACCATACCGGGCACGATTACAGGCGCAATTGAACTGGCCCTCCCGGACAATATTGAGATTAGCGAATCTGACGCTATCTTATGTGAACTTAGTTCGGACACCCCAATTGACTGGTCATCCGTGACATGGCGGCCTTCAATTGTTTACAATTCAATGAGTTCAAACGAAGAAACGTCTGCAATGAATGGCAATGGGGAGCAGGCCAATACATTTAAGCTTCCGGTCAATATTATCTCATATCCCGTTCGTGAAAGTGAATCATTTGACCCCTTTATTGCAACAATAGATCAGGAGGGAGCGGCACGGATCCAATTTTCCGCCGAACGACGTACTGTAGCTCCATTGTTAGACGATATCGAGGAAACAGATATCCCAGCCGGCAGTATAACGTGCAGTATCAAGAAAAATGGCATTCTCCTGACCAAACAGACCATGCGGTTTGAAAACGATGAGACGATTGACATCGACCTTAACACTGAACTGGTAAAGGATGACCGACTGGATTTCATCTGTGCATCTAATCAACCTAAAGTTTCTGATTATATTAAGATAGCAACCCCTGAGATCTACGTTTCAGTTGATAACCCTGTCGACAATGGCGGCAACATTGCGACCGATAAAGGATATATCGCCTACCCGGCGCTATATTACCCGCGTCACGTGCGCAAACCGCTGAACGGCGGTCACCGTAATTTTTTCTACGGAAGAGTTGACGGCGAGACCCCTTTTGTTGACACAGATGCACTGGTTGAACAAACCGAGAGTGAAGATGATTTTGCGGAAAGTGAAAATGGTACGGATGAAGAAGCCCTTGCTGGAACAGGCGATCAAGAGGACGAAGAAATGACCGGAGAAGAAATTCCGGACCCTGTTAAAGAAAATACCATGATTTCGGCATTGAGCATGCAGGAAAGGGCTCTATTTATTGATGGCACGATGGAGAAATTATGGATAGGTTTTGACCAGGATTGTTTCATGGGACTCGTTCATGACCCGGAACAGAACAATAAAAAAATTTTACTTTTCAGTTCTTCACGGATGGCGAAAAAATTGATGAAAAAATCTACCGATTCAGTAAATGGCGATTCTAGTCTATACAGAGTCCCCCTCCGGGAGTCGGTGTCTGAAACTCATGTAAAAAGGGAGTCTTATCATCTTGAGCCGAGTGATAATGATCCTTCTAACAGGAAGACTATGAGCAGTTGGAGTACCCGGAATAAAACCGATTATCTGGACGCGAATGGCGACGGTTATCCTGATGCTATCTATTCAGGACAGATCCAATATACCCTGCCTGATGGTTCTTTCGACAATAACCTCGTTCCAACCGATGCACATGATTTCAGTCTTACAAAGGGGACAAGCCCTATTGGCGAATCATCCTCATCTGGCTGCATGGGGAGCATAAAATGGGTTGATAAAGGGTTTTCATCGTGGCTGACCGCGTCTGGGAGCGGTGTGTCAAAGGAAAGCTCAAACACCTCTCACTACCGCATGTCTGATTATCGGGATATCAACGGCGATGGCCTCCCGGACCTGCTGTATGTGAAAACCGACGCGGATGATGACAGCGTGGCACATGCAAAAAATCTATTTTTAATGGTACGGCTTAATATGGGGTATCGCTTCGGAACACCTGAAAGCCTTGCGCGCATAGCCATACCGGAGAATATTGCCGACAATAATAACATCCCGGCAAGTATTAAGTCATCTCAAGCAACTGTATATGACTATATACGTTTTGCTATGACTGACATTGGCTGGTTAAACAATGGAAACTCTAATGCAGAAAGCACCATTACATACGGCTCCAAATGGACACAACGGGAACCGGGATTCATGAGTTTCAGGCCCCAATGCCGATATAAAAAAGATCATTCGGGGGGTTCAAGTGGTGTAAGTATTTCAAACTTTACCGAAAAGTATAAATATGAAGATATCAATGGTGACGGACTTCCAGATCTTATATCAATGAGTGAGAAAAAGGATAATTTCAAGGAAATTTTAGTTCGTTTTAACAACGGCCAGGGGTTTACCGAAGAAACCTATGTTTACCAGATAGATAATACAACCGTAAAATTTTTACATACCAGTGAGACTGATTCGGAAAGTACATCAGAAATGGGCGGAAAGGAAAAACCCAAAAGATGGAAGAGACTAACTA
>JBFZEZ010000402.1:0-5628 GCA_041306585.1 Spirochaetota bacterium
GGATAAATTCCGGCGGAAATCCAGAGGTTTATGTTCTTAAGAGATGCAAGATGAAACTGTGAGAAAAAAAAATGATGGATGTACGATTTTATTAAATACGAATAAAATGCTGGACAAATTATTTTGCTGAAGTAATCATGTATATCATATCCTATCATTCAAACTCAACTAAAAAGACCAACAGGACTACATATGAAAACCATTTTCATAAGCAACAAAAATGTAAGTGAAACAGAACTCTATGATCTGCATCGCGATGACGCTTTCCTTTCCCTGATGGGCGAATTCAAAATAATGGAATCACATATCATCTACTTCTCGGCCGGAGAAGCAAAAATAAAAGAAATTCTAATCAAGAAAACCCCATCCTTTTCAATATAGACAGAATCCCGATGGAACTATTTAATGGAAGCCTGTTTTAAGCGCGAAAGGGCTTTTTTTGCTTCATCTCTTACATGAAGATTCTGGTCCTTCAGCGCCGATTCAATCCCCTTGATGGCATTCTCATCGGCTATTGCTTCCAGGGTCTTCACGGCTTCGCTCCGCACATCACTAAACTTATCGTTGAGAAGTTTTAAAACATACGCAACAGATGAAGGGTCTTTAAATGCCGCAATCGACTTCAAAGCTTCCAGGCGAACATCCTTATATGTGTCCTGAGATGCCTTATAGAGGAGCGGCAATCCATCCCGTATCTTCCCAACCCCGATTTTAATCGTTGTCTCTTTTCGTATCGGTTCTTTGTCATTCATTCCTTTGACCAGCTGAAGAAAGTGAACATCCTGCAGCGCTTTCACGGCTCGATCGTCATGCATTTTTGAAAGTATTGCACGGGCCGCACGCGATATTTCCTGGTCATTATCGACAAGGAGGGTAAGCAAGTGGTCAATAATCTCTTCGCCGCCGATTTCACCGAGGGTTTTGACGGCCTGGAGACGGATTTTATGCTGTTTATCATGCAGGCACTCTACCAGATTATGTATGAAGTGCTTGTGCTTAAGCATCCCGATGGCCTTGATGGCCTCAATCTTTACCGCATCCTTCTTGTCGATGAGGGCTTGTGCAATTATATGCATGATGTTTTCATCAATCTTACCGTCAAGATGCGCGATTATATTGAGGAGCTGTACCTTCTCTTTAGCCGAACCATCAGCAATTATTTCCCTGAGATTCCCAGTGACCGATCCGTCACCCAACTCTGCAAAGGTGAGGCTGGCAATGGTACGTACGCGCGGATCGGAATCTTTAGTCATACTCCTGAGTTTGTCACCGCCCTTCGACATCATATCCCGGTCGCTTGCAAGGGCAATAAAGGCCCTATACCGGATATCCGAATTTTTACTATCAAGACATTTCAATAATTCCGGCACTTTCTTTTCTTGTTTTAATTTGTCGATATTTGGTCCAAACAATCCCATACTATAACCTCTCCTTAAAATAAAAAATTCCCCCAAAAGAGGCGGTTAATTAGATTATACCTCATAATTTCAAAAAATCAAGATAAAATTAAAATTTATTTTCAGGAAAAATGCAACAGGGTATTTATTGAGGGTAATCATTGACTCCGCACCCCGATGTCATCCCCGCGCTGACTGAGAACATTAATATCGCTTCTGCGAGAATAGATTCCCGTCTTTACGGGTATGTCATTGATAGTTATCCACTAAAAAATGAGCACATACGGAAAATTCTCTAAGTCGCCCGGAAATTCCTGACGTACTTCAATCAACCCGATGATGCGAACAGGAAATGCCGCCATCTATGATCACCAAACCATAATTTCCGCTATGTGCCGGTCCAGGATTAAAAATGACTGGCGGAAAATTCCTGAGCTCTTTCATATGAGTGTGGCCAAAAAAAACGATATCTGCATCCCGCACTTTTGCTTCATCGAGCAGGAGGTCATATCTATTTTTAACATTAAAGCGGTGCCCGTGAGTTACTATAAAACGTATCCCTCCGGCATCTCCCTGTGCAATCTCCTCTATTTTAGGCATAATGCCGCTGTCGATGTTCCCCTGTACAGCGAAAATCGGCACCCCGGCCGGGACTGATACCCCGTCAAGATCACCCACCCCGTCTCCGCAATGCACCAGTATATCGAAGGGTATCTCGTTTTCGATTATTTTTTTAAGCTCAACACGATTGCCGTGTGAGTCAGCAACGACAAGAATTTTAATCTTCATAACAAAAAGTTCCAATGGGATATTGCCGCATAACTGACGCTGGAGGCAAGGAGGACGAAATAACCCGCTTTCTGAAGTATGCGGCCCATTACACTGCAGGTTGAATCTTCATCATCGATCAACAATATTTTTTTCTGCATTAGAAGATCCCGGATATCATAACGATTAACGTTTATTTTTTCCGTTCATACAAATATGCCGCAAAAAAAACTGACGCAACTAGTAAGAAATATAGCATGGTATTTCTTCCGAGCCTTGAGCCCAACATCCTTCTCTCGAGGAGAACATCGAGATAGGATATGCTCGATGCGTCGATCTCTTCTTCCTGCATAGCCAGTTTATCGAAATACATAAGGGAATTTTTAACCGCCATCCCTGCGGAATCAAAATTCTCATACCCTGCAAAAAGCTGAGGATCGCGGAGTATCAGGTACGCCTCCTTTAAATTCACACTCACATTGTTTTTCGAACCGATGAGGGACTTGACCTTTGGTTCCACATAAAGAATCGAATAAAATGAGATGCACCCCAGAATAAAGGCGGCGGAAAGGGTGACGATGACGATTGTTACATATAGACGGCTGTTATTTCTTTTGTTCATGGACTTTTTCCTTGAGAAGATTGAGAATGTTCACTTTCGAAAAACTATCTATTGAGAGCGAGAGATTTTTATTATCAACATTCACATCATCGGCGACCCTGTTTTTCAGAAGGTCATCCCTGTTAATCATCAGCAGATCGGCAAGCGGCATGATCTCCTTTTCCGTGAATCCCTTTTCAAAATCAATGATCCCCATTTCGAAAGGGGGTATGACCCCGATCTCAAATGGAATTGCCGGGACCCCCGGTTGGCCAATGAACGGGACCAACTTTTTTATTCGGGAAAACAAGCCTGAGGATTTTTCAGCCTCTTTGAAAACAACGGTCCCCCTGATATTTTTTAAAACATAACCGCTGTTCTCGTTCTTAATTCCGCCGGTGAATTTCAATGTATAGATTTCCTTGTTGTCGACAATATCAATGCTGATCTTAACAGCTGGTGAATGTAGGGTATCAGGAACTTTTGCGCATCCCGTGAACAGGGTCGAGGCCAATACTACTCCCAAAAAAAAGGTGTATCGTGTCATTGCTGTCTCTCTGGTGTGATAATTTTAATCGTTTACGTATTAAACCCTCATTTGATTTAGTCAAGAAGAATATTCAACAGCTTCCTCAATTATACCGCTCCCGACAATGATATCGCCGTCATACATGACAACGGCCTGGCCCGGGGTAATGGCAAGCTGGGGATTATCAAAAATTATATTAATCATTCCATCCTTTTCGCAGGAAAGTGTTGCGCCGGCCTCCCTGTGCATCTGACGAATCTTTGCGGCAATCCGCATTTCCCCTTCGATGCGGTCAATGGATAAAAGATTTGCCAAACGCGCGCGCAGGCCTTTCGAATACATTCCATCTTTGCCGTCTATCACTATCCTGTTATGTGCCGCGTCGATGGAGCTTACAAACATCGGCCTGTCTGAACACACGCCGAGGCCGCGCCTCTGCCCGATTGTGTAGTGAATTATCCCCTTGTGCCTGCCGAGAACATTCCCATGCACATCAACGATGTCCCCTTCCGGCGCTTCCCCGTCAAGAAAAAGCGGAGTATAATCACCCCCCGCCATGAAATCCTGGCTTTCAGGGGCATCTGCTACCGAGAGCCCGAAAGCCCTGGCTTTCGTGCGGACATCGCTTTTCATCATCCCGCCGAGGGGAAACATGGTTTTCTCGAGGATGCTCCTTTCGAGTCCCGCGATAAAATATGTCTGATCTTTTCCCGCATCAACCGCTTTTTTAAGCTGGATCCTCCCGTTCGCGTCTTTCTCAAGCCGCGCATAATGGCCGGTTGCGAAATAATCAAAACCGACGCCGAGGGCCCTCGCTTTATCGAGCATAAAGCCGAATTTCATCGACTGGTTGCATCTAACGCAGGGGTTCGGGGTCCTCCCGGCGAGATACTCGCTCCGAAAATATGCAAGTACTATCTGACTGAATTCCGGTGCGAGATCGATCACATGGTACGGAATACCAATGTCCCTGCACAGGGCCTCGGCCGTATCGATGTCCTTCTCTTCTCCGGGTCCGAAGCAGGCATGCTTCTCATTCTCCTGCACTTCAAATGACCCGTCCCAAATCTTCATCGTGATCCCGACAAGATTGTAGCCCTCCTCTTTCAGGAGATATGCGGTTACCGAGGAATCAACCCCGCCGCTCAAGCCTACCGCAACTGTGATATTTTTATTCATACTACCTTTAAGCGCCATAAAAATTTATTTCTTCTGCAATCTTAGTAGAAAAAAACAGAGGGATGATTTGTCAAGATATAATTCAACATATTTATTAAGAGACATGCATCTGGTCATCTGGGGGGGTAATAATTGACTCAGCAACCATAAGGCATCCCCGCGCAGGTGGAGTCCCATTCACATCTGCGAGAATGGATTCCCGTCTTCACAGGAATGACATGGATAGTTACACATTGAAAATAACCTTTCCATCTATGAACATATACACCCAAAATTAAAACTTGACAGGAGAAACATATTCTTATTCAAGTTTTATTCATCAGTAAATCAAAAAATGGAGCCCACGCTATGACCTTTAACAAACTTTATGCCATAACATCATTGATCTTCATCCTGCTGCTGTCGCCGCTATGCAAACCGGCCACCGAGGCCGAAACCGTAAAAAATCCCCAATTCAATGAAGCAGCCCAATTGCTCGCAGGGAAATCAATCAGCAGTGAATCGAGCCTTTCAGGGTTTACTCAATCACCATATTACATCACGTACAGCAAGCAGTTGGAAAAAGCATGGAACGGCTTTCAAAAACCGAACATTGAAAAAATTAAAACCTGGTGGGCAAAATATGCCCCTTCTTCATATAATGACAACGTACTCTATCCCTTCAGCGGGCCGGACATCATGAATGCACTCACATTTTTCCCGGAATCAGACACGTATGTCATGTTCGGTCTTGAACATCCCGGACCAATACCAGCCCCCCATTCCCTCAGCAATGAAAAAATCATCGAGGGACTCAATGGCCTCAGAAATTCACTGCAGGACATCCTCCATGTAAATTTTTTCAAGACCATCGGCATGGGGAAGGACCTGGGGAACAATTCATTTAATTGCGTTACAGGGCTCATCATGTTCTTTCTGGCTACGAATGATTACGAAGTTGTGAATGTCAGACATATCGCCATCGATGAATCAAGCAATGTCGTACCGGGAAAAGCATCGGACCTGAAACTTGATTGGGCAAAACCGCCCCAATCATGGATCCCCGGCGTTGAAATATCATTTAGAAAAAACAAAGGTAAAACCCAGATCGTCCGCTACTACATGCTGAACGTCCTTGATGAGGCATTGACCTCGGTCTCCAAGAACTTCATCCC
>JBFZEZ010000403.1:0-3061 GCA_041306585.1 Spirochaetota bacterium
TATATAGGTGTTATAGGTAAGAAAGAGAAAGAACAGAATAGTATTTCCGTGCGAAAGAGGGGAGAAAAAGACTCAGTGAATATGACACTTGATGAAATCACCCAATTAATCGCAAAAGATGTTGAAAATCGTATTTAATTGCAAAAAAACTAAAAAGATCTTGAAAATTTCTTGATTTATTACTATATATTATTGCATTCTGACTAAATCTTTAATAAATCAATTATTACTTGGTGAAAGGAGGCCGGTTATTATCGACAAATTCGATAAGCACAGAGTGAATGAGGAAATTAGGGCTCAGAATGTCCGTCTGATAGGCGAAGATGAAGAGCCGCGGGTACTGCCGATGAAAGACGCATTGGTTATCGCTCGGGAAAAAGGGCTTGATTTAGTAGAGATTTCACCCAACCAGGACCCCCCGGTTGTTAAAATAGTTGATTTTAGTAAATTCAAATTTGAACAGTTGAAAAAGGCCAAGGAGGCCAAGAAAAAGCAGAAGATAATTCATATCAAAGAAATTAAAATGCGGCCCACCATAGATCCGCACGACTTTGAGCACAAGGTCAAACATGCGCGTGAATTTATGGGAAAAGGCGACAAGGTAAAGTTTACCCTTACATTTAGGGGACGTGAAATGATGCATTCTGAACTCGGTTTTGATGTTATGCGAAGGGTCAGGGCTGCAATTGAAGATATGGCCCTTATTGAAAAAGAACCGTCGCAGGAGGGCAGAAACATTACCATGTTTGCTTCAGGGAAGGGTGTAGTCATCAAACCATCACCAGTAAAGAAATAATAAGAGAGAATGGAGATATACAATGCCGAAAATGAAATCAAAAAGCGGGGCGAAAAAACGCTTCAAGATCACGAAAAGCGGAAAAGTTAAGTGCGCTCAGGCGTTTAAACGACACATACTTGAGAAAAAATCCTCAAAAAGAAAAAGACATCTTCGCGGCACAACACTTGCAAGTGATCCTGAAGTCAGGCACATAAAAGTGATGCTCCCCTACGGATAACAGTCGATTTTCAGATTTTTGAATTTATATACTATCGAGAAGGTACAACAATGTCACGATCAACAACAGGAAAAATACATCGCAGAAGAAGTAATAAAGTCTTCAAGGATACCAAGGGCTTTATTGGCGGACGCGGGCGTCTGTTTAGAACAGCCAAGGACGCACGCAGGAAGTCGCTTCAGAATTCCTATAAAACCCGCAGGTTAAAGAAGCGCGATTTCAGGGCGCTTTGGATTATCCGGATTAACGCGGCTGCGCGCATGTTTGATATATCATATAGCAGACTGATTATGGGCCTGAAGGCCATGAACATCGAGATTAACCGTAAAATGCTTGCGGAACTCGCGGTAAAAGATATCAACGCGTTCAAATCGATTGTCGAAAAGGTTAAAGAAAAAGCCGCCTGATTGTAAGTAATGAAATGTATGCAATCAACGCTTAAAAGCGCCATCACCGTGGCGCTTTTTCTTTTGTTCCCCGCTGAAGATATCTCCGCATCCATGCCCCTTACTGAAACAATCTATACCCCGCCCCCGGGGAAAGTCGAAGTTTTTTTCAGTGAAGAGTGCGTTCAGGTGAATGACTTTTACCTCAAGGAACGGCTCAAGCTCGGCGTCGGCATTTTAACGAATTTTTCGGCATGGATTGAATTTCCATTCCTCCACGGGGGGCTCGCAGAATCCAGCACTGTCAAAAATGAAATAGGGGACATCTCTTTCAAGCTCTGGACTTTTATTGGTGATTTCTACAAGGACACGATCCATCTCGGTTTCATGTTCAGGTTCCGTTTCCCTTCAGGCAGGAACGCCTATGAGGTGTCCGATTGGCGGAGCCTTTCCCTTGGGAAAAACGAGATCACCCTGGGTACGGTGTGGCAGTTTGATTTCATCAAAAGTATTTTTCTGCATTTTAATTTTTTTTATACATTCAGGGAGGGGCTCAATGAAAATTTTTACGGGGGTTTCTTCATTAACCCTATTGAGGGAAAAACATGGTCAAAGCTCTTTGGATTAAACCCTGTACCGGATGATACATTTTTTAGTTTCAAAAGGATGAGAAATGATTACATTACTCTTTCATGTGCACTCAATTCGGGTAAGGTATACCCATTTTTACCCTATATTGAGTTATATGGGTCTTTCAGGGTTTTCAGGGGGGATATGGAAACCGATAATCTCCCCATAGAAGGCGCTGGTATCGACACATTTCTTATATCTGTCGGCTTAAGATATTTTTTTAATAGAAAGATATTCCTCGGGATATATACTGTTCAAAATCCTGTTCAGTCGCTTCAGCCTGGCTATCTGAAATCAATCTATGGCCTTGATTTTAGCGCCATTTTTTGAGTCATTTCAACAGACTCCGGGTTGGTTTTTATAAGACCCGGAACAATACTCTGGAATTGCTCCATTCCTTTTTTATTGAATAAATAAATCTTGACGCAGGGTTTAAACTGTGGTAAATTAAGTGAGTTGATGTGCATTACTAAGACTCATTTTCATGAGAAAAATATTTTTTTCAAATTAAATTATGAATTAAATATTTGTTTTTTCCGTTAATAATTATTGATATTATATCAAAGATTAATACTTTCCTTTCCCTTGTGGATGCTGTCTGATCGGTTCAGGACTTTCTTAAGGGGAATACCATAACGCCTTGGGTTGATTTTAAAAAGCACATGAGATGGAGGTTTTCCAATGATATCGATGCAGCAACTTGAAGAACTTGAAAACAGGATTGTGAAAGCACTGCACCTGATTGGTGACTTGAGGACTGAGAACACCAAACTTGAAAGTGAAAATGAAGGATTGCAGAACGATATGGAGGAATCCAGGCTCGGCCTGGAAGAGAAAGAGCAGGAGGTTCGTAAAGTAAAGGCAGCGCTGGATGAATCAACAAAAGAACTCAAGGAAATCAAGGCGAAAGAGGAAATTCTTGAGAAGAAAATAGTTGGCCTGCTCTCCAAGCTCGAAATACTGCATTCAGATTCCGTGCAATCCAGACCTTCTCCATCTGCGGCAATGGCTTCATCCGCCCCGAAAAAG
>JBFZEZ010000404.1:0-3465 GCA_041306585.1 Spirochaetota bacterium
TTTTCACTTGAACCGTACCCGTACGCTGGTTGTCCTGGAGAGGTTGGAGCTTTACTCTGAGCTTGAGAAAATACAAAAACAATGAGAAAAAAACTAACGAGAGAAATCAACCCATTTTTTCCCATAACCATCCTCCTTAATGTTTTAATTGACTGAGCAACCAAAAATAAATTACATGCATTGAATCAACAATTTAACCGATATCAAATAAAAACCGTCCAGTCTTTTTTATTTTACTTTGAAAAACTTACGGTATCAAAAAATTATTAGAAATAATCAATTTTTAAATTGAAGAAATAATTACAAATAACCTGTTATATCTATTAAAATTAAAGTGCAGGATATTTTTTGATTATGAAATTATCCTTGATTTTTCTTCTTAAAGTTGTCTAGTAGCATTACTATAAGAAATTAATTTTATTGAAAATATCTATAAATTATGAGGGAAATCGAGCCGTTATTTTTACTGAACATGACAATTTTCTATAATTCAAAAAATAAATTATAATGCAGGTATTATTCATATGTTAAAGAACATTAGCTTTTTCCTAATGGCCGGAATTCTTGCAATGCTGATCAATTGTCAGGCAATTGACGATGAATATTCACCAATGTCAGTTGAGCTTGCATCGAACGAAATTTCACTACAGGATAAGATGGACACACCAGAATATAAATCTGACATTATCGGTCTAAATGATAACGGCATGTACACAGTCAAGCACTGGCTCTATGAGACTAACTTTCATCCGAAATCAGTGGCACAACTTTCATACAATGAACGTGTCTTTATAAATTTTTCGTATATGACCGATGAACCTGGAGGTGTACGAATATTTGCCAGGCCGTACACACAAGGATCACCCACCCCTTATTATTATGCCAATACATCGCCCCTCTATCCAGCCGGGCATGGAAGCGGTCAGGGTTTCTTCACTATAACGGAAGGAAACGCTAAGGTCGACAAGCTCGTCATCAGTATGTATAACGCTGATATGTCAGTTGAGCTTATGAGCCGGAATTTCAATGTTGAATATCATTTCGGCACTTCTATTGCCAATGTAAAAATTGATCCGACCGCATCATCGCAGCTTGAATATGGGGAGACTATAAACGTATCATATACATTTACAACACAGGAAAAAAAGAATATTCAAATTATTACACAGCCATTTGCACAGGGGAAACCAGTGGCAGGATATAAGTCCCTTGATCCAAAAGTAGTTACGCGGAAGAATGGCTCTGCTACATCTTCGTTCACCCTTACCCAGCGCTGTGCCTGTCTGGCTGATACCAATAATCCTCTGGCATACCGTGAAATTGATCAGGTGTGCATCAGTGTTCTATCAAAAGCGGATAATCGTCTTATATATGAAAAATGCATTGATGTATCGTACCGTTTTTACAACCCCTTTGAATGGACAATGCTGGTTTATATGGCGTCAGATAACGCCATGCATAACAGCAAAATGAAGGACCTTGAAGAAATGTCCAGGGGGTATAACGGGTCAGATAAAATCAGAATACTTGCTTATATCGATGGCGATGGGTCGGGTAAAGAAGCCGGATCAAAGTATATTCGAATTGAGAAAGGATCACATATAACAGAAAAAAACATCGGTGCAGTCAACACCGGGGATCCGAAAGTGCTTAAACAATTTCTGAAATACGGGGCAGTAAAATATCCGGCAAAACGATACTGCCTCGTGATCTGGAATCATGCCGGGGGTATCGATAAGAAATATATTCCCGGTGAAATTATGGGGTTAGCGTACGACGATGCCTCACAGGAGAATATTTCCGGAGTGGAATTAGCGGACTCCCTAAAATTCGCTAAAGATATTATCGGAAGAAAAATTGATGTTCTCGGTATGGATGCAAGTTTTATGGGAATGGCAGAAATAGCGGCAGAAGTGAGCGATTACGCAAATTTTTTTGCAGCATCACAGACCGTCATCCCGGAAAATGGCTGGGATTATGAACGCATTACTCACGCACTGTCTTCGTATTCCGGCATATCACCGTGGGACTTTGCAATGTATTTAGGTAAAGCGTATGATGACTCATACCAGAATTGGGATACACTTACCTTTTCCGTTATCGACCTGTCGCAAATGTATATTCTTCTTTCCGCCCTTAACCGCTTTGCCGAGGTGGCTGTTACAATCTCGCCAGAGTATATTCAAAAAGCCCTGAAAGGTTCGATAAAATTCCACTACATGCCAATGCAGCAGGAACGGTATTACGTTGACCTGGCGGACTTTGCAAATAATGTGGATATAGCTGAATCTGAAGCGCTTATAAACGCCATGCAATCGGTTGTTATTTTTAACTTCAGCACTGTCGGAAACGCACACGGGGATGCTAATGGTCTTTCAATATACGCTGATGATGTCCCTTCGGACTTATACAGAAAATTCCGCATCCCGCGTTTAACTGAATGGGATGAACTCCTCGATCATATCTATAACAGCGGGGAATAGTGCAGATTGATACATTGTTCTTTTTCTCATCGGCATCATCGCCTCAGAGGAAATTTTCCCACAAGACGATGATGTGATGAGAAATATTAATTGTTTCGAATTATCAAGAAATCAATCATTGTACGATAACATCGCTAAATCTCAACCTCGGCAACAACCTTAGTCAACACTTCAGTTCCTGTCTGTTTGGCGACATGCATAGCAACAATCCCCCGATTACCTGCTATCTCGATGACTTCCCCCTTAATAGTAAGCTTGTCTTCCATCATTACGGGCGCCGAAAAACGGCATGTTATCTTTTTTAATTTTCCAGGATCGCCGCACCAGTCGGTGACAGAGCGGGCGGTAAAGCCGAGGGTGCACAAGCCCTGCAGGATAGCACCCCCAAGGCCGACCATTTTACCGAATTCCGGATCTATGTGAATAGGATTGAAATCGCCTGATGCGCCGGCGTAAAAAATTGCGCGGTACTTATCAACGGTCTCTTGTATTTCAAATGTTTGTCCTTTTTCAATTGCCATGATTTTCCTCCATTTCCTTATTTTCTTACAACAAACGTATAAAGGCCACGGCTCACCTTTTGATCAAATTGGTTTTTAGCATTGACTTCAATTGAAATCACATCGAGCTTTTCTTTATTTTCAATGTGGGCTATATGTGTTTCAAGGGTCAGCACATCTCCGGCCTTGACAACTTCAAAAAAATCGAATTGCTGTTCGCCATGCACCAACATTGTCATGTTGAGTTTTAATTCGGAGTCTCCGAAAACGGGTGCTATCATTGTTGCACCATAAACAACGGCAAAGGTCGGCGGCGCTATGATTGCCCCGTATTTTGATTGTTTTGCAAAATCATCATCGAGAAAATGCCTGTCCATGCTCTTGATCGCTTTTGCATATTCTTTAATTTTTTCTTTCCCGACTTCATAGGTGAATATCGGGTATTTTTTCCCGATAAATTTTTTATCGAAGATCGGAAGAGC
>JBFZEZ010000405.1:0-2637 GCA_041306585.1 Spirochaetota bacterium
TAACTGCTTGCACCAGGAAATTTGCAGGAATGATTCACTACGGCAACACAATGGAACGGATGAAATACGGATCCCTCATCCAGGTGAATGCGATCTAATCCATCCATCCGCTTGCACAAACCGAAACCGGACAGATACGAAATGAAGATAAACAGTATCCTTGACAGCATTAGAAGGGTCTTTCACCCATGCGGAGGCGGGATTCCCTACCGTGTAATCGCACTCCTCATGCCTGCACTCCTGGTACTTGTTCACCTTGCAGTCATGTATTTTACCCTCACATACGACCAGTTCCTGATCGTTATCGGGCTCATAGTTGCATACCTGCTTCCCCCTGCAGGAAAAGAGACCGTGATTCCCCTGGGGATTGCACTCGGGATCCCCTGGTGGTACATCGCTCTTGCAATCACGGTCGTTGATTCAGAGACCGGCCTTTTCATGGCCCTTAATTTCGATCTGGCGTACCGCATTCCCTGGCTCGGCGGGCTCCTCGCCCGATTCACGGATAAAACGTCACTGTTTTTGAAAGATCACCTCTGGATTGAGGGACTTTCAGTGTTCGGTATCATGCTGATGGTAATGGTGCCGTTCCTCGGAAGTGGGGGTATACGGGGTTCAATCGCAGGAAAACTCCTTGGCATCAAGGCATACCTTGTCTTCATTGCTATCGTCTCAGGGTCGCTCATCGGTTGTATTGGCATAGCACTCGGATCCGATGCCATCATCAGCATGCTTTGTTCGAATGGCTTTTTGCCTCCGGATATCTTCGCAATCTGCAAAGGGAGTTAAAGACCTCACTATCGGATAATGACAGGAATGGCTGTTGGCCTCAATGTATCCAATTGAAGGTAGAGATATCGTTCATGAAATGAAAACGAGTATAGGGTACTGTTACCATCGATATACCCATTTATGATGAACGCCGCCGCCCCCGATGGGACGCCCCCGCGGCGGTTCAGTAACTAATAGCTCTCTAACAACCTCCTTGACCTGCCGTACTTCGAAGAGGCCTTGAGGCTGGGAATATTCATAAATTGCGAGATTTTATTGACCAGGACATGAACGGTGAAATTGCATCCTGAATCATTCAAAATCACTCTCCGTTATTATATCGAACTGATTGCCCTTCATCGTCCTGAAAAAATGATGAATGCAATCGCCCAGATAGAACACTCCCATTGGTGGTTCAGTAACTGATAATTCTCAAACAACCTACACGCCCGCCGTGCCTCGAAAAGGCCCTGAGGCGGGGGATCCTCATAATTTTAATTACTAAGAAAAATTTCTGAAAAAATATCATCTCAATTTCCTGTCAAGAATTTCCATGAATAAACAGTCATTCTATAAGTAAATTACACAAAAAATTGTATTACCGCTCGATCAGGCGGATATGCTCATCGGTTTTTTTGGCCAGGTCGCAACGACCCTGCAGACGGGCAACATCTGATATCGCCTCAAGCACATGTACCGATTCTTCAAGAAATGAGAGCACGTCTGCGGGAAACATTTCGATCCCGTACTCATCGAGCATGAACGCGGCAATCTGCCGGTGATCAAGACCGTTCTCACGGAGTTCGATCACTTTTTTTGCAAATTTTTTCTCCGGACAGCCGCACAGGGGTGAATCCTTGCATTCGCAGCGAAGGAAATCATTGAAAAAAGCGAGGATCTGTTCCCTGACGGCAAAATCAAGCGCGTCATAATCAAGGCGCGACGAGAGGGTCTCGAGCATGGTTCCCGAAAATGCCAGTTCGGGGAGACGAAAACCTGCCAGCCGCTCTAACTTTTTTGCATGGCGGAACCGTGCCCGGTCTGCGATCACTCCTCGTCCCCAGTACCTTCGTCAAAGTTTTTAAGAGAGGCCATTGCCTCACCCATCCGCTCGCATTCGATCAGCCATTCATCGAAAAGCGTCGTCTGTTCAACATCGTCTTTTAAGAATTTTCCGCAACAGGATGCACCGTCGATAACACTGGAACCGATATTTGCAGCCACCTCAAGAGCCAGCTCCATGTCCTTTTCAATCGCAGCCCTTCCCTTTTTGACAAGCGATTTGATGTCTTTATCAAAACCTCCGGCAAGGTATAACCGGCATGAGGCAAAGAGCGCAAGTTTGGGGAGCTGGAGGATCTCAATAATTTCACCGAGATCGCCTTCCGGTGCTGCAGACATCACTATCGTTTCAACCTGCGAAAGCTTATCGACCGCTTCTTCAAACGTGTAGCGTTTATTCTGGTAGAGCCTGATAATTTTCAGGACCGAGACGGTGATGTCGACTGAGAAATTGTCAAGCACCCGGAAACCTTCGGGAAGTTCATCACTCTTTGGATCTGCCTCAAAACTGGATTCAGCGAGGGTTTTTAACCAGTTGTCCCAGCGTTCCTGGTTGTAAAAAATATAAAACAACTTGAGCGGTTCCTCTTCAGTTTTTTTAATCGCCTTTTTTACCATTTCAGTACACTATTCATTTGCGAAATTAAAGGGTTTCGTTGTCGATGCAGAAAATGGACAATTTCCATGAGACGAATAGGCAAATTCAGCTGTCACCGTGCAGAAACATCTCCACCAACCGTTATCTCTCTTGACGGTCAATATTCCCGGCAAAGGTGATGTGGTGGACAGAGCAGAAAGACTTGT
>JBFZEZ010000406.1:0-2688 GCA_041306585.1 Spirochaetota bacterium
GCTCCATTGGTGAAGCTCCAAAAAATGAAGGTGTCATTGTGACTTTTTCCGATGTAAATTATGCAATGAGAACCAGCACTGGAGCTCAAATCATGTTTGGCGGCTTTGCAGGATCCGATACACTCGATCTTACCGTTCATTTTAGAGATGCCAAAACAGGCGCTGAATTGTACAGCTCAACGGTAAGTATCGTATCTCAAGCAGGTTCCGGGTATTCATCATGGGCATTTGAGGGGCGATTGAATAATACAGTCTATAATCTTGCCAGGTATATATCCGAGCACTGTTATTAATCAATCAAATTGTGCAGGCGGAGAGGTTGCGATGTAATGTCTCTGCCTGCCGAAATTAAGAAATATCCACACATTACCGGGATCTTAACTAATAATTTTACCGAAATCCACAATATCCTTTCTCAATGCAAAAATTACGGTATCCAGCGCAATTTCACGGGAATAACCGAAGTGTCGGACCAAGTTATTGAGGATATTTTCAACGAGGTTTTTAATTTCAGGACTATACTTGGAATAATTATCGATATACTTATCCCGTAATTCCCGCTTGTGAAAAAAAGCATCCCGAAGAAGTTCCGGATTAACCCCTTCCACTTTTTTTCTGTGGGATAAAAGCTGGTTATACTCTGTACCGAATAGTGAAAGAACATTATCATCCTTTGACGATACAATTGATTTTCCCTCTTCGATCTTGAGTTCCCCTTTTGATTGAAAATCAAGAAACCGCTTTGAAATCTCCTCCCGAAAAGATTCATGGCTCCCTTTACCGACCAGGACATCCTCGATCGAATTCAGATAATCAAAATCGGGGTAATCTACTTTTTCTCCGGTGACAGGATCTATGTAAGTAAATTTAGGCACCATGATGTGTGAAAAAGCCTTGTTCTCGACTGCTTTTTCTAGTAAGACATTTTGCACGTATTTGCGCAGATCAAAAGCGATCTCACTTGGATCGCGATCAACCGTCGAAACAATTATCTCTTGATGGATGATGGAAAAATACAAGGCTCTTGCTACTTTATATAATCCAAGATAATCACCGTAATACCCTTCTCCTTCATAAAATTGAATTGTCCCTATACTCCTGCTTGGTATTGTTTTTTGTGCCCCTGTATATTTTGGATCAATATCAAGCCAATGATGAAGGCTGGTCCCTTCTGCAAGGATTTTTTTAAGCTGACTGAAAAATGTCCCGACATGCACCTTCATCCCGTCAGAATTGGCGATTGTCGAACGCATAATATTTTGAAGCTGGCGTACTGATATCCCATGCTTTCCCTCATTGGGATAATGTTCGGTCCAGAGCTCGCTCATGAATTCATCATCAATAAGATTTAATTCTTCATTCGAGAAAAGGCCGGTCTGATCAAGCCTCACTCTGTCCGGTCTTTTTACAATAAGATGTTCATAACTTTCAGGATTATAAATATTAAGATTGAGTTTTAATGCTTCGTTTCTGAAAGGATGCCAGTGGGGTAATCTTTCTATAGTTTTAATGGGATCTTCAGGCTGGGAGGAATAGATAAATAATTTCTGCTCAGGGGTGATTGTCATATATAAATTTTTCTTTTGACTGCTCCAATGGGCTGGATATGTTTTTTTCTCTGGAGGAAGAAGTCTCGTCATTACGGCAAAATATGCGGCTACTCTGAATAGATTGGGATCAACATCATAGTTTTCTTGCATGTTTATCATGTCACGTTTCAATATATCCATTTCAGAATATGCATCAAGAAGATAATTCACAGGAACACGTTCGATCCTGTCTAAAAGTTTTGATGAGGTAAGTTGTTTATCAAGCAGTTCCATCTCTTCAATATTAGTAGTAAGAATAACGGTCGTATCAACTGATGCCTGGGTTGATTCAAGTGATACTTTGCCGCTCCCAAGCAGCATTAGCAGGGGCTTGTATTCAGTTTCACTCGGCTTTGAACCTTCTCCAATGCCGAATGCATCGTGAATATGAAGCAATCCCCTGTTGGCCGATATCATCGCACCGGTATAACGATAATTATAAGCGCCGGTCAGATGTTTCTGTAATACGGACCTGCTATCTTTGCTGATCTCATCCGGTGAGGTGCGCACCGGTAATTGTTTCATATCGTCAATATTTGCAATACCTTTTGCCTGAGCATTTGAAAAACTTATTTCCTCTATACGAACATATTCATCAAGTATATCAAAAAGTGATTTCCCTTCGTTTTCAGGCTGAACAAGAAGATCATCCAATATATCAAGTATTCTTTTATCAAGAGTTGCATAGTGATAATACGCAGGAATAAAGAGCTTCTCCTGTTCCCCGCGAATCATATTGATATATTCAAAAACCTCCCTCCTCGGATGAGATATGCCGCCTTCAGTTTTTAATACCGTTGGAATTAATAGGATGGGATTGTGATTAAATGACGAACGCATTTCAACTTTTCCATTTTTATCCTGATCACCAAATTCAAGATAAAAAGAATAAAGCTTCATATCATGATGGTTTGTGTACTCCTCCATGGCATTGCTTATGAGATCAACAATATTTGTCTTTCCGGATGCAGGCGGACCAACGAGAACAATACCCCGGTTTGGCGTTGATTCTTTTCCCATTGATTCAATAATATCAACTACATGTTTTATACAGTATTCCTGTCCAAACACGGCATTAATACCATTAAAAAAAACGTCT
>JBFZEZ010000407.1:0-2574 GCA_041306585.1 Spirochaetota bacterium
TGATCCCGGCATCCACCCCCCCATTGCCGTGGGCGACCACAAAAATTTCCTTGCCCTCCCCGTAATGGTCTTTGAGGGTAACCAGGGTCATGGGAGGGGACTGCATGCCGGTAGATATCTGGACATTCTCGACTTTCCAGCGGCGCTTTCTTTCTTCACGGTAGAGCGACACACCCACAAGGGCGATGAGGTCTTCGGCGAAAACTTATTTTTTTCTGTCCGCCAGGTCCTTGAAGTATTTGAAAAACCTGTTCACTTCATCCTGCGAGAGTTCAAACCCGAGGGTTTTAAGCCGGTCTTCAACCGCATGCCTCCCCGAATGTTTCCCGAGCACAAGGGTTGATTTGCTGATGCCGATGTCTTCCGGACGCATAATCTCATAGGTCATCGCATTTTTTAAAAGCCCATCCTGGTGTATCCCCGACTCATGGGCGAAAGCATTATCGCCGACTATTGCCTTGTTGGGCTGCACCGAAACCCCTGTGATGCTCGTGAGCAGTTTGCTCGTAGTCAGGATCTGTCTGGTGTTGATATCGGTATGGACATTGAACAGGTTTTTCCTTGTCTTGATGGCCATCACAATCTCCTCCACCGCCGTGTTGCCCGCCCGTTCACCGATGCCGTTCACTGTGCATTCGATCTGGCGCGCGCCGGCCTGGACCGCAGCAAGGGAATTCGCCACCGCAAGGCCAAGGTCGTTATGACAATGAACCGATATGATTGCCTTATCGATATTGCTTACTTTTTCGAAAAGATATCGGATAAGATCGTGGAATTCAGAGGGGATGGTATACCCGACTGTATCGGGGATATTGACCGTTATCGCGCCTGCTTCAATTACGGCCTGCACCATTTTTACCAGAAAATCCCTGTCGCTTCTGGTCGCATCCATCGGTGAGAACTCAACATTGTCAGTATACTTTTTTGCCCTGCGAACTGCGGCAATTGCGATATCAAGCACCTCTTCGCGGGTCTTTTTAAACTGGTGCTCGATATGAATGTCCGAGCTCGATATAAATGTATGTATTCGCGGATTCTGGGCTACCTTGATGGCCTCCCATGCAACATCGATATCTTTATTGTTTGCACGGGCAAGTCCGGCCACCTGCACGCTCCGTACCCTTTCAGCTATCTTATGAACCGCCTCAAAATCGCCGTCTGATATTACCGGAAAACCTGCTTCGATGATATCCACACCGAGACGGACGAGCTGATCGGCAAACATTATTTTTTCTTCAATATTCATACTGAATCCAGGGGACTGTTCACCGTCTCTCAGTGTCGTATCAAATATGTAAATTTTATTTTTATCTTCCATTTTTTTTTCCTCAATAATTATAAAATAGTCGCATTGAGCAGTTCACGCTTTTAATTGTAAGCCAGGAAATGTGAACCGATTTTCCCTGACCTCTTTATAGGTCTAAGAAATGCATAGATTCCTCCAACAAACAAATAAAAAAAATATTTCCCAAAAAAAAACCGTCACCTTTTTGTTCGTGACGGCCTTGTTTTTTGCATTATAAAAAAAAGAATCACGAACCCCCGCTATGTACCGGTAGGCCTAGCAATAAACCGAGTAGGAGGTTGTCGATCCTGATATTCTGCATAGATTTTAAAAATAATCCTTATACAATGTATTAAAAATAACATAATAATCATATATGGCAAATTGTCAATAGTAAAAAAAGCAGCCATCAATTTCTTATTTTAGGTAGCAAACCCAAAAAAAATTGTCCTATTAGAAAAACTTGAATATTTGGCTATTGACAATTCTCATATTTATTTGTATATTAAAACAGGATTAAAAAGATGGAAAATGTAAAAATGCCGAAAAAAAAAATGAAAGGCTATATTTTCACTTATAGCAAAAAAGCACGGTCAATTTTCACATCAAAAACCATACACTTTCTCGCTCAATATGGTATTGCAGGGATCCCGGATAATCTTTTTCTTTGTATTGACGAATTGGTTAAAAATGCCGTAAAAGCGAACTACAAATTCATTCTAATCCGAAATTGCCTGTATAAACGCATTAAAATTGCCTATCCCAATAAATCAGATGACGAAATCAACATTGAAATAAACAACCTCATTAAAATCAGGGAAAGTTTTGATTACATTGCGGATGAAATAATCGTAAGTGAGCACATACACCAGACTGTTCGCGAACTTCTTAACGAGGAATCCCGGGTGATTAATATTAAAAATAAAGCTTTTAACTCAAAAAGGGAGTATACTGAAGAAGAAAAAAAACTAATTTTGGGGCCGACCAGACTAAATGAAACAAACACAAAAATGAAGAAAAATAATATCAAAATTATTATCCAGGTCCAGGCAGACAACAATTACCTTTATTTTGAAGTCACCAACACTGCGCCGATACTTACAAAAGACCTCAATCGCATCTATACCATTCGGGACACATTTAATACATACCGCGACGAAGGGCGGGAACAGGAATTTTTCATAAATAACCTCGATACCAGCGAGGGAGGTTTCGGCCTTGGATATGCGACGATTGACTGCATACTCAATGATTGGGAGCTCGATCCATTCAGGGCGCTCTCGATTATA
>JBFZEZ010000408.1:0-2631 GCA_041306585.1 Spirochaetota bacterium
GCTCTTCCGATCTTAAATAATTTTATTCTTTTTTATATGCCTTTTACTTTATTGATAGTATGCAATTAGAAAACGGCGACCTCATTGATAATAAAACGCTGTATTTTGTAGATATCTTTTCTAAAGAAGCAGAGAACGCAAAATCGCTTAAAATTTCTACAGGATATTTGTTCTTTAGCGGGTTTGCCCGCGTCCTGTCATATTTACGAGAAGTGACCTGCATAGATGTCATTATGGGGACGGATACGGATGATCGCACAGCGGCAGTGTTAACCGAAGGACATCATGAAATCCCTCCTAAAGAATACGAGACTCTGATCCAACAAGGTATGGACAAAATTAAAGTGGAAGATGAATGGGAAGCCCTTGCATATATCGTGAAGATGATTGAAGAAAAAAAAATGCGGATATATATTTATACTCAACGCCGCTTTCATCCCAAGTTTTATATCTTTGAAAAGGGGGATACCACTACTACAATTATTGGGGGAAGCGCAAATTTCAGCTATGGGGGATTAGAGGGCAACATTGAAAACACATATTATTTCAACAGTCCACGCAGTGTAGATCAGCATCAGCGTAACTTTAATGCATTACTTGTCGAAGCAGAAGATTTTACATTATCGCTCTTGCACATTATTACAGGGCATCGCGGATATAAAAAACGGATTCCAGAGCCTGAAGATCCTGAATATCAATATTTTACTCCCCTTCAATTTTTCCGAAGGATGATTGATGTGATGGGAAAGCAGTATCTGTTTGGACACGTCAATCATTTAATTCCGTTCCAGCGTGTAGATTACCATATCGCAAAAAATGTGATACATAAATACGGAGGCGTATTTCTATCATCTTCAGTCGGGATGGGTAAAAGCTTTGAAGCCCTGCAGCTTGTTTTAGATTATGATCGGGAAGAAAAACGGATTCTGTTTATTGTGCCTCCAAATATCCTCGATCAATGGCGAGACTATCTGCTCGATTTTGGAATGGATGCAGACAACGGAAGGATTGATTTTCTTTCTTTTTGGGAAATTTCACAAGAAACCTTTATGGAGGAGAAATATAGCGGCTACGCCTGTATCGTTATTGATGAAGTACATAATTTTCGGAACGTGGGAACGCAGCGGTCAAAAAACTTTGTAAAGCTGAAAGGCAGGAATCAAACCGCGGATTTTATCTTTCTCACCGCAACTCCAATTAACAACAGCTTTATGGACTTGTTTAATCAGGTCAATATGATGTATAATGATCGGTTCAAAACTGATTCGCTGATCAATGAGTATAATGATCTCGGAAAATACGCGGATATCCTGTCTAAACCAGTGAGTAAAAAAACGAAGAATACGTTGAAAATTGAGGAAACGACTAATACGAGGGCAAAAGCGTTAGAAAAAGTCAAAGAACTCCGTAAAAAATTAATTGTTAGGAGTACGCGAAATGAACTCACTGAAGAGGATAAAGATTATTTAAAAAAGCGGCTAGGCGTAGAAGAATTAAACTTAGGGTCGCCCCAATTAACTGTCGCTTCGTATTTATTACAGGGAAAGGGTTACGATGCGTTGTTTGATCAGCTCGTCTCTACGATTTTTTCATTACATCTCCCCCATGTGAAAATCTTGAACCCGAAAGCAGGAGAATTTATTGCCATTATGTATAAAACGGTCTTATATAAACGGTTTGAAAGTAGTATCGCGGCTATTCATCATTCCCTGCAAACACTGCTGAAAAAAAATACCAAATTACGTTCAATGATCGAAAAAGGGCTTCCAATTGAAAAGATCCGCGGGAGCGAAGGAAACATGAAAATGTTTCGGAAAATTTTGAGTGGTGATATCATTACGGAAGATGACATGGACGCTTTTGATTACTTAGAAGATGTCAAAATTGTGTGTCCAAAATGTAGTGCTGTATTCGATGAGACAGAATTAGAAAACCTAATCTGCCCAATTTGTAGCCGTGATCTTTCTGACGTAGTGCAGACCACTGACTCAGATACGAAAGAAACATATTTTCAAATGATTGACGCGGATATCGTGCTGGTGCAAAAATTATTGTATATTATTGAAGGGTCGATTCAGCGCGAACAGGATCAGTATAATGATGCAAAAATCGAAGTATTACAAAACTATATCCAATCGCATCCTGATCAAAAAATGCTCATATTTTCCCAATTCACAGACACGGTTAATTATATCACAAAAAATCTTTCCAAATTCAATACTGCTATGAAACCGATTCGGAGTGTCCACGGGCAAACTTCACGCAAAATGGAAGAGGCAGTACGGTTTAGCCCTGCATTTTATTCTGATAAATACAAGACGAAATTTTGCAACCGATACAAGCTTTCTCCAACGTATTTTGAAGATAAAATCCCTACACATATTCTGATCGCGTCTGACTCGTTTAGTGAAGGAATGAACCTGCAAGAGGCAGATGTAATTATTAATTACGATCTCCCGTGGAATCCTGTCCGTATTGCGCAACGCATTGGCAGATCATATCGTATTGATAACCCGAAACAGGTTTATGTAGTCAATCTCCTACCAGAGCAAAAAATTGACCAAGAAGTGCAGTTGATCGCGAAATTAAAAACAAAAATCAGTAATATAATCAGTATTATTGGTACAGAGC
>JBFZEZ010000409.1:0-10083 GCA_041306585.1 Spirochaetota bacterium
ATATGCGTCGATACTCAGAGTCCTGCGGGCAGCCGTCGGCGAAACGGCTGACAACAACATCGTTCACGCATATTTGAAGCTCAATATTTGTTGCCAGTACCTGTGCAGAGACAAGGTATAGGCCGTCAAAAACGACAGGAAATTTATCAGTATCAATATACATCCAGTTCGATATTGGAAAATCCGGTTTGCTTTTCCAGTCGATAGTAGACGTTCCATTTGGAATTTCCTGATTTACTCCTTTCGCGTATCCCCATGAAACAGCTTGAATATTATTAACATAATTCACGTCCCCGGATTTCGTCAGCTGCAGACCGTCATGTTTTAATTCATCATTCTTGACGTAGAGCGTGCTTGAGTCAGTGTCTCTTTCTATATCTTCATCAACATTTTTGAGAGTGACTTTTTTGTGGTATCCGTCGGCGTTCGCTTTGGCGGTATCTGTTTCCTCTCCCCAATAATGGTCGAGTTCCATGCGCTCTTGAATATTTAGTTTGTTCCGACGAATAGCCATTGCACCTAATCCCATCTTGTCGTCAATGGACGGTACATCGGTCCTGAAAGGTTCTGTATGTTTAGCACGGATATATAAGGGCATAATTCCTCACGTATGCAATCGAGCGATAGAAATAAAAAGAGAACTCAAGACCCAATTGTCTTCCTGCTTTCCGAATGTAACCCCGCACCCCCCGCGCACAGTTACCTGTGCGTTTTGTGGTAGATACCTGACACCTTCCGCGTAAGACATGTGATCGCCACGATCGTATCCGGGGGAATCGGGCTGAGGAGCCGGATCGAAGTGGCCGCATCGGATATCATAGTTAGCCAGACCGCCCAGGCTGACAGAATACGTCCCGAATACGTCTTGCTTAAACACTTGGATCAGATACAAACCGGCAAACGGAACAATGAACTCATTTATCGGATCAGGTGAAGATTCACTTTTCGGATCACAACTATTAAAAATGACATCAATCGGAAGCTGATGCGAGGAAAGGTCGGTCAATTGAAAATATTTCCCCGAAACTTTCCCTAAAAACGCACAAAGCCCCACCTTCGACCGGGACAGCTTGCCTTTAGTTGTTAATTGAATTTCATGAATTGCTCCGTCCTCGGCACTCACAAAACTGTCCGTGTAAAAAAGCTCCGGCTTCCCATCGACTTTCTGCGTATAGAGGATGTTTTTATCCTCTTCGGTCATCACGTAATCGATTGATTTCATAGTCAGCTTCTTGTGACGGCCATCCGCATCTGGCAACGTAGTGTCGAGATTGTCCGCGATATGATGGTCAAGACTCAACCGTTCACGCACGTCATTATGCGATGCTCGAATCTCATCATCACCAGCGCTGATCTCGTCAGTGTCCTGCGGCTTGGATATGTCAATCGGTCGTGTGTGCATCCCGCCCCCGGTTGAAAATTTTCTCAGCGAAGTTACCGCCGATGAACACTGCAAATACAATCACCATATGATCACCGGTGAAATGGGCCGGGCTGTAGCAAAACAGCCCGACTGCAATCAACAGAACCAAAAATTTTCTCGAACTTATTTTTTTTAAAAATGTTTTCATCCTCATCCTACCTTTTATGTAAAATGTTGTGTTCACCGATCAGCTTATCAACGTCTCCACGCAGCGATTCGAAGTGACAAAAAAGTTTTTGAATTTTCTCATCATAATTCCGAATCATACGAATAACAAAATAAGCAGTAATAGGTGCAACAATCCCCAGACTGAGAACGATACTTTGCATAAGATTGTAATTGTACTGCACGATAGCCCCCTTCTCAATTTTAACCCCATACCTTATACCTCAAAGCTCCGCTTGCCGCATGAATTGGAACATGATATCCGAGTTTGAATCCGCCGTCATCAACGGTTATACCAGATCCCGCAAGTGGGTTAGCGAGACTTGGTTTATTTATGTGAAGTACCTCAAATTGCCCGTCCAGGAATTTGTCAGTTCCTCCCGTCCATGTTTTGTTTGGCAATCCTTTAAGTGTTGTCAGCGTCAATGGGACCAGCTCTGTCCCAACCGGTTTTACTATTGCGTCTTTTGCTTCATTTTCTGAGCTATATCCTTCCGACCTGCCGTAACGTCTTGCCACGGCTCCATTTCTATCGAGATAGAACCAAACCGATTGCCATTTACCGGGAGCGACTACTATCTGATTGAATGACAAATTGAGAAATTCAGATACCGAAATTTTCTTTTGGTAATTTTGCCAATACTCGAAACCCGCGATGATTATACCGTCGAACCAAACCGGATAGTTACCGAACCAGAACGGCAGTGTAAGAACCTGACCATACGCAAACTTGTCAGCTATACCAGACCCGGGCGCGAATGATTCATCCCATTTAATAAAAGTCTGATTATCATCATTCCAGACCTCGACGATTTTAGGACGGAATCCGCATCTCACATCAAGATCAGGGGCCACGAGCGCATCGATAAACCAGCATCCGACACATCCGGATCCGGGAATATAATTACTATTTTGGTTGTTTGATTCAAACGCTCTGTCATTGCGGGCTTGAACGATACACCAGCCAAGAATGACACCGGGGAGTACAGTCAGTCTCGCGTTGTAAACTTCGCTGTATGAATTTCCCAAGACTAAATCTGACCGCAAGAATCTACCATACACCTGGTCCTTATAAATAGCAAAACAGCAAAATTTTCCCGCAGGAATTATAAATCGATCTGGAAGCATGGGTGTCAATGCGTCATCGTAAACCACCTGACCGGCGACCGTATACCTGAAATCATCAAAAGAAATTTCAGTAAACAATGAAGAATTGATTGTGGCCCTCAACCGTGGTTTTGACAGCAAAAGATTATTCTGGTATTTCGGATACATTGTGCCGACACAATATTTTCCACCAACACCCCCCGCGATGACAGCAGATACATGTCTCCGGACCGCCTTTGCCGTAGGTATGCAATCATCGCTATCTGCTAATGGAACATCAGCTGACAGTTTATCAACACCGAGTTTGTATTTCAAATATTCTCCAATGACTCTGGCAATATGTGTTATAACTGCCTTCGCGCTGGGGATCAACAGGTCACTACTCGGCAATGGCGATTCAATGGTCAAATCGGCACCATCGAGCTTGTCAGCGTTATATCCTGGAGATGAATCCGGTGTATCCGCACTGCTGTATGGGTTAATTGTGTCTGGCATCAAAACTCCTGATACAGGACTTCGTACAATTGGTTTTGCACGCGTCTTCTGTCCTCTTCTTTCAAATATTCAATTTCACGTCCCGCGTCCTGCAGGTAAACTCGCATCGAATCAAACTCTTTTTGAATCTTAAATATCTCAGCTGACGCGAGCTGAATGATCGCCCCACCCCCAGCCTGTGAAAGCTGGTCAGATGCGTCCGTGAAATTTTCTGGGGCCGGGAGCATCCCATAGTAAACAATATGCAGTGTACGCCTCTCCGAAGGAAAGGGATACAGCGTAATTGCCCTGTCTGTTATCTCATAGAATCTCGCATATTCCGCGCTGTCTTTCCTCGGCCAAAAATTCGAATGTGCATATTCAGATGTTACCGGCTTCAAAGGCGGTGTGAAATAATCCTCATCATGCACCTTGTATACGCAACTGATCATTTCCTTGTAATCATTTGTCAGTGGATAAGAGGCAACACCGGGAGACGTCTCAATGGTTGTCCACGTGTGCATGAACCAGTAGTTATAGTCCTGCTGGATATTTCTGTGCACCCGGGATATAATACGCCTGAGAATCTCGACGGCACGCTCCGGTGCCGCTGAGTTCCCCCAGACGTTGAAACATATGGTGTCGTATATCTCACCGAAGGTCATGAGGCCTCATCCTCTTTCATTTCCTGGACAATTTTTTTCCGTTCGGTTGCCTCTTTTGTCAACCCCCGATCTTCGTTATCGTCGACAGGGACCACCAGGCAACGCGGACGATCAACGCGTTTTTTCGCGTCCGGCTTACCCATCTCCCCGTCTATTTTCCAGTCTACTGTGACTGCATCCTTGATGTTCTCGATCACCAATTTCGGCAGGTACAGTATCGAGCCGTCAGGGATGATATAATCCTTTCCCTGACAACCGACATAGATGTTCCTGCCGTTTTCCTCAACATTCACGACCCGCACTCTCTGCGTGTCCTTTTCCCAATTCTTATTACTCATCTTTTTCTCCTTCTACATTAAGCTGAACACGCGAACTCATACCTCCAGAGGAAGTAATCTGTAAGAATTTTTGAAGTCGTAACTGCTTTCCATCCAGAGGTCGCTCTCTGGTTCAGAGGGTCGTTCCCGGCGCCGAGGGGTTTGACAATGTTTTCCAGAGCCTTACCCTCCAGAGGACATATCCCGTATGCATTCTGGGCGAATATCAGCATGCTATACACGTCCGCTTTTGTTCCGCTGGTACTCTTGACCACACCCGATGTTGCGTCACCGCCCGCGTCAGGCCAGATCATAGCCATTGTGCTTTCAATAAACCTGATGCGGTCAAACGATCCAACCTCATGCTCAAGGGCCTTTGAAGGATCAGAATACTTGTGCACCGGAACAAAATCACAATTGTTCTCAAGGTCTGTCGTCACATCCGGATGGATGATCGCGAAAAAAGACGCAGGGATCGGAGTCGTCCCTACCTTGTCAGTACCGACAATCGGATTGGTGATCCATGGCTTGGCATTGACCCGTTTTAAAGCCCTTACAATTTTTTTGAGCTCGGCCTTTTGAACCATATTTACAATCTGATTTCGGGGAACATTCCCGGCCCGGTAACAGTATGTACCTGAATTCAAAATGTCCCTGTGGACAATCTCGATTGATTCACCAGCGTTTTCACCGAGCAAAACACCCGCCTCCACGACAACCGGATCGGTGTTATACATATCAACAACGTGATCCGTCAGCTCGACCCAGTTACCGTACTGGCGCAATGTTGCGTAAATATCACTGGAACTGAGCTGAGACGATGCCGGCGTAACACCTTCGGTCAGTGGAACTGTCGCGTGCGGTAATGAGTTATACCGCCGGAACTTGACCCTGTCCCCGGTTTTGGTTGGTACCGGTTTTTGTTGACCGAATTGCTGGTGAACTAACGCCGGTTTCGCGCGTACCAGCAGCACCCGGTTATAGAATTCCTGTATCCCGCTAGGGACTTGTAGCATAGTAGTAATAGACATTTAAACTCTCCTTGAATAGTCCTCAACTTGCGCCCATTAAAATCTTGCGAATCTCAGCCTCCACTTCCGTGGCTGGCGCGTTCGACCAGTTTTTCACATTGTCTTTCACGCCGCTTCCGGACATTGATCCCAATGTCGGAGGTGTGTTAAGATTACTGTTGATTTTGTCGGCGACTTGTGAGGTTGATTTAGATATTTGCTTCTGCAAATATGATGGATGGCTTTTGCCTAATGCGTATGCGACCTCAGCTGGATTGGGCGCGTTCAGTATAGTACTACCGAGACCAGGAGTATTCTTTGCTATTTCTTCCGTTAGCAAGAATACCTCGTCAAAGTCTGGGTACTTCTGACGCGCGGCAACCTCCATTTGATAAATTTCGTTTTGTCGAAATTTTTGCTCGATGTGCGTGAACCGTTTATCAAGCAAATTCGCCACGTTCGCGTGCGTTACCAGTTCTTCCGGATCATACTCCGGTTCCTGCGGCTTCGCGGGCTGGCTGATCATCTGCTTGAGAAAATCACGTTCAGCTTCGAGTTTTTGTCGCTCTTTGCGCTCGGCAAATAATGCCTGCAGCTGTCCATCCTGTTCTGATTTTTGTTGCGGTTGACTTTGCGGCTCCAGTATGTGCCTGGGCTCCGATAATTGCCCTTCAACTGCGGTTGTGAGACGATCTGCCGGCGGCACAGATGGGGTTAGTTTATCGCCCGAAGTATCTTCAAACATTGTGCGAACCTCATTAAATAATGACTTTCGCACTCACTAACATTTTTTATATTTAACAAACATTCCACGGATCAGAGACGTACCAATATTCCAGTATCGTTTCCGGATATTTAAGTATGCGCTGATACAACGTAAAAAAGAAAAAAATCAACAAAATACTAATGCAGCTCTTGAACGTCCTCGCTCTCCTTTGTCTTTTCAATTTTTTTATCGAGTCTAAACTTTTCACGGTTTTCCTCTTCCTTCGTTTTGTCCGGGAGTATCTTTGCCTGACCCTCTTTGGAGAGCGGGCTATCCCGCCAGCCAAATCTGTTTTTCAGATTAAAGGCCCAGATTCCAACATTAAAATTGCGGGCATTGCCGACGTTCACACGTCCCAATTTCACCCACCAAGCCTCCGAAAGGACCTCCCCGGCTGAAATGGTCTCTGCATAAATCTCGTGTTCTTTAACAAATCGGGCATGGGTCTTGCGGGTTATCCCAAGCTCGGCGATGACCTCAGTCACCGACCACCCTTCACCCATCCATCGAAAAATACCCTCCCGCCAGTCAGGAGGCAGATCAGAGAACTCATGACGAATAATACTCATACACCATACCTTGATTAATAATTTTTGTCAATTAATTTCCCATCTCCGGGGGTGACGGAGGTGAATTTTTTTGTTGTTCCATCATCGCCATGTTAGCTTTTTGCTCGGCTATATATGAATTCAATTTTTCCTTCGTCCCTTTAGGGATGTCCATCAGCTCGATGATTGCCTCCGGTGGTATCGGAACCCCGTACTGCGCCGCCTGTGTTAAGCTCAATAGATTCGCCACCCTGGTTGTAGGGTTATTCACAACCTCGTCAACTACACAATCAAACCGTGCCGTCTTCCGTATATCATCGAAAGACATCCAGAACGCTCGCTCATCCTGTTCAACCCTCGCCCACTCCTGCTGTAATTGCATCATACGATTCTGCATCTCCATCGCCTGCGTTTGGGTATTTATTTTCTCAGTCTCGATTTGTTGCAGCATCATCTGGTCCTCTTCATCTTCCGGAACAAGACCGTCAGTCGTCGGCATTTTCATTGAGCCAAGCGCGCCCTGTATCTGCTGCGCTTCGGCTTGCAACTGCTTACGCATAATATCCCACGGCAATGTTGCCCCAACGATCCTTTTTATTTTCTCATTTGAAAAATTTGTTCCTATCAGCTCCACTATCCTCCGTCCGAGCATCCGTGTGGAAAAGCTCAATGAATCAAAAATCTCCTGCAGGCTGGTCAATCCCTGTTTCTGTCTCAGTTGAATCGTTATACCAGGGTCGTTTTTGCCGTATTGTTGCCCCAGTAGATCAGGGTTGGCCCCGATGGTTCGTATATCTTCGTTAAAAGCCATCTCTAACTGCATAAGAGACGCCGGAATATCAGGCGGAGGGATCGGCTCAGGCCGTCCTTTCACCTGGTTATATTCAATCATCTTCCCTGCCCCTCCAGCGTTTGTGAGGGTCTTGATGTTGTCAACGCTCCCCTTCGGAACAAAAAAACCCGAATGAGGCATCGAATTAATCGCCATCATGATATTGCTTCTGCGTTTATTCTTTTCTCGCTGGGGATCCTTAAGGGACCGGATAACGCCACTGATCGATAATTTGAGATCGCCAAAACTCGACTCATGATAACAAAAAAACGGGATAAACGGATAGTTACTGGTACATCCCGGCCCCGGTCCATCATAAACGACCACGCGCTTGTCCAGTACTGTAGTCAGCTTGATCCGGGGGACTTTGCGTTCAATGATTTTAACCGCTGGATTGCCCTGCAACTCGATGAATTTATTATCATCAATGGGATAGACTTCGCTTGGATTAGCGACATCAATCGCGAACTTGACCTTTTCTAAAACCCGGTGCCAGTACTCAACAACCAGCAGTTTTTCTTTCCTGTCACTCGGTATGGATGGTTCTTGTCTGGGCGATGTGTTTTTATAATCCCCTCCCTTTAACGCCTTAATATCCTCGGCTTTCTCCGGAAACATCTCCATCAATTTGTCCTTGTTGACCTTTTGATGACGGATGATATAATCACAGTCAGACAGGTCGCCTTTCTTGAAATGCGGGTCAATCAGAATATCAAACGGACTCACGGTACTGAGCGCGATGTCCCCGTTAATGGGGTCTCGGTCATAGTTCATTGAAACCTCAATCCACCCTATACCCCCGATGCTTGCGTCTTTGAACGCTGCCGATTTAACAAAATCGTTATTGTCCGATGACGTGATCCACTTGACCACCGCGCTCAATATCTCAGCCACAAAATCATCCGAACCCTCGACCGGGAAGACCTTTATATCCGTCTTATTCTGTCGCTCAAACCCGGTAATTACATCAACGGTCTTTTTCACATAATTGATATTAAGTGTCGGAGCTTTCTTCGCCCTTGCGATTGCAAGGTCTTCTTCTCTCCACTGGTCAGAGAGGTAAAACCGAAAATCTTCCTCACACTCGGTAAAGTATCCCTGCCAGGCAGACCGTGACTCTTCGTAACTTTCATTGACCAGTTTAACTTTCGTTACATCGCCATCCATGTTCCCCCCTCACTGTGCTCACCAAGATTAAGTGGATCATCGATAAGTACCTGCACAGCTGATGGGTCTTGCCGTGTCGGAAAGATAACCCCCATGGCCCCGTCAGTGATCCGCGCCATGGCGTCCATACAGTCATCATGCTTCGAATACGGGAATGCTTTATACTCTTCCTCGATGAATTCATGTATCAGATCATGTGTTATTCCTCGTGTATCAGTATACGGTAAAGTCCGAGGTAATAGGAATTTTCCTTTCTGAAATAACGGTTGAAGACGCTTAATACGATCATACTTTGACACATTCCCGCCGAGCTCGATCAGGCTGAAAAATATTCCCTCTTCTTCCATCTTCATGTTATGATATTCTATGTCAGCGGACATCCCGTATCGTTCATACCCCACACAATCAATACTATATTTCACGACCAAATCACGTAACTTCTCCCATCGTTCCCCAAGATCGAGTTTATCGCGGATCATATCAACAAGCCAAAAGTTCCGCAGGCTATCAACTCCGCACACGCACATGACAGTATAGTCACTCGACCTTTTTTTAGCAGATGCCGGATCGACCGTAATGTAAAGATTCAAATACGGCTTTTGTTTTGAATGATATTTGATCCAGTGTTCCTGAAATTTCTGTTCACTCGCGGCGACAGGGTTTTGCAAAATCTGGCTTGAATATACCCACTCCCCCTGTTCCGCAAATTTGTCGTCGAGTTCCTTCCGCGTGAGATAGACCGGCCTCCCTCCAAGTTTCGACTTCCCTTCCTCATCGACTTCGCCTGGAAAAATACGAACAGTCCAATATCTGTTTTTCATAATTTCTGAGTACGTGTCGGAATTAGAATAGCGTGTGCCGATAATTCTGCGTTTGTTATTCCGCGTACCAAGGTTCAGAGCCATTTTATAAGCTGTTGATGCTTTCTTTATCTGATCCGGAGTATTGACACCTTTCAAATCAATGATGTCATCGAAGATCATGATGGAGAAATGTTTACCCGTAGGCTGCGAATCCACCAGACCCCACGATTCAACGCTTCCCTCGCCGTAATTCCCTTTTCTTTTGACGTATAATCCCTCATCGAGGGACCACTTCTCGGCTTCTTTCTCCGGATTGAGATAAAAAATATCTTCAAACGCATGGAGCAGCACAAGGTTTTTCTCCAGTGCTGTTTTTATTTTAAGCATATGCGATTTTGCCATCGAGCGGGTGTGAGAAAAAATACAAATGCGGTCCTCCCTGTTCTGAATGAGCTCCCAGATAGGCAACGCGTAAGTGAGAAGACTGGATTTCCAATGTTCCCTTGCCCAGAGGTCAATACAAAGCGTGTGTTTCTTCTGCACCTCAAACGCGCGGGCCATGAGAAACGGGTGGTTAATCGGCAGATCAAGCACGAAGTAGCAAAAAAAGAAAAAATCAACTTTCCCAATATCGCGAATAATTTGTAGATACCCTGGCTGATCGTTTATCCGTGCCAATTCCTGCAACTCACTCGAGAGCGCGACGTAATTATAAGCACCATCGCTCATCTCAGCATGGATGCCCAGGGCTTTCAGTTCAGGATCGGCGATTTGTGGCGTAAATTCTAAAGGCAATTGCGCGAAAC
>JBFZEZ010000410.1:0-3179 GCA_041306585.1 Spirochaetota bacterium
GGATACCGACAGCGGCGCACCGCCGGATACCGCGAATTTTAGCCGGTCAAGACCGAGAGTGTCCTTGAGCTTTGAAAATACAAGCTTGTTCGCAAGATTGTATTTCTTCGCGAAAAGCCCGCCCCGCTCCTTACCGCTGCATATATAGGGAAGGTTCTGGGCGGCGGTCTTAATGGCGAAATTGAAAATAGCCTTTTTAATTCCAGGCGCGTCTGCTACTTTGGCCAGAATACCCGCATGCACCTTTTCGTAGATTCGCGGAACACTGACCATTACCGTGGGACGAACTTCTGTCAGGTTCTGCTGCAGCTTTGATACGTCCTCCGCGAATGCAACTTTCGCACCAAGCGAAACCGCCATGTAGTAACCGGCAGTCCTCTCAAGCGAATGCGACAGGGGAAGGAATGACAGAAATACCTCGTTCGCGTCAAAGAACTTTCTATAACCGGTCATGATCTGATTTACGTTTGAAATGAAGTTGCTGTGTGAGAGCATTACGCCCTTGGGATTCCCGGTTGTGCCCGATGTATAAATGATTGTCGCAAGATCGCCCAGCTTTATCGATGCGAGACGTTTGTCAAACTCTCCCTTGTTTTTATAGCTCTCAGCTTTTTTGAAGACTTCCGCCAGGGTGAGGACGCCAGCTTTCTTTTTGGAAGGGACGTCAATGACTATGACCGATTTCAGCTTGGGCGCTTTTTTCTTGATGCCCAGCACCTTGTCAAGGTGGTCCTCCGTTCCGCAGATGCACGCCTTTGATTCGGAATGCGCCAGCACGTACAGCGCCTCTTCGGCCGAGTTTGTCGCGTAAATCGGAACATTTACCGCACCGACCGAAAGAATGGCCTGGTCGGCCACCCACCACTCGTAGCGGTTCTGGGAGAAAATGGCCACTCTATCACCTTTTTTGATCCCTATCGACATCAGATACCATCCGAGCTTGCGTATCATGGCGTCCATGTCGGTCCATGACACATCGGTGTACCTGCCGTCTTTTTTGTAGGCAACACAGCCCTTCGAACCAAGTTTAGCCACCTGGTTCTGGAAAAGGGCGGCAACCGACGTTTCCTTATATTTCGCCATTGAATCCTCCATATAATTTATAATAAGTATCAGACCACTCATGCCGGCCGTGCGGACGGGCCGGTGTATTTATATTTAAATAATTTTTATTATACTGACAAAATGTAATATTTTAACACAAAATCATTTGAGTTCAATTATTTATGATTACATTTACATTGAATTGTCAACCATCTTATTACGAAAAGTTGAATTTTATACCGGTGTAAACGTTTTTTTTCGGTGGCACTTTATCGCAAAACTTTATTACCCGAGCGCGATGCTCACCATTTAATTATATAGTGTACAGGGCACGGCATCCCACCACATCGTTGTAACCGGGAAATTTCAGTTCGCTGTCTTTTCGGGGAAATATACAATGAACTCCGAACCTCCTTTCGCGCTCGAAGTAACGGTAATCTCGCCGTTGTAGCTTTTAACGATTGAATACGATATTGAAAGTCCAAGTCCTGTGCCTTCGCTTTTTTTTGTCGTAAAAAATGGTTCGAATATTCTCTGCACGTTCTCCGGTGCGATCCCCGCTCCGTTGTCCCGCACTGAAATATATACCATTGGAACACCGCGCGGTACGCGCCCGGTTTCGATGGTTATGATTCCATGCTCCTTCTCATCTATCGCGTCGTCCGCGTTTGAGAAAAGGTTCATCAGAACCTGGATAAGACGGTTCCTCGGTATCAGTATATTCGCCCTGCCGGCACCGAGCTTCATATTGATGACAATGCCTTTTTTTAAAAGATTTTTAAGATATATCTTTACCGGAAAATTCTTCAACAGATCATCCACCTGCACGTTATCCATCGCAACGCTTGCCGGGCTTGAGTAATCCTTCAACTGCTTAACTATACCCGATATTCTGCTTATCTCCTCCTGGAGTGAATGGATGAGCTCCGTGCCTGCTCTCACCTCATCAGCCGAATCGTCCGCCATAATAGTTTTTAATTCGTCAAGGTCGAGTTGCATTATCGAAAGCGGATTGTTGATTTCATGCGCTACGCCGGCGATTATCCTGCCCATTGCCGTAAGCCTCTCGTAGCGGTCGAGCGCATTTTTCATGATGACCTGTTCATCGATTGAACGAATTTTTTCAAGCGTTATCGATGCAAGGTTTGATATCCCCATGAGAATGTTGAGCACTATTGTGTCGAAGTCATAAACGGATGCGGCAAATCCCAGCAGGACTATTGCGCCTATTTCATTTTTTACCGTTAACGGTATAAAAACAGCCGAATTGCACTTCAGAATTCCGGGAAAATTCTGGCGGTACTCGTCGTTGAGTTCCGCCTGCAGATTGTCAATGAATATCGGGGCTTTTTTGCTCACCAGCATGCGTACGGTCAGCGATGTCTTTTCATCGATAAAGTTTTCAGGCCTTCGCAGCAGCGATTCTCCGGGATTGACCGTTTTGAATCCTCCGCCAGTCCCGCACAATATTTCCATCGCCCTGGGCTTCATCATCGATTCTATCGATTCGCTTATTGCCTGGAATACTTCTTCAACACTTTCACATTTCAGGAACCGCGCCGAAATGGTGTTGTATATGTCGATCAGCGCCTGAAATCGTTTATTCTGTTCCTTCAGTTCGTGTTCTATGTTTTTCTGATCGGATATGTCGCGGATGAAGGCGAAATTCCCAATGCTTTTGCCCTCATTGTTTACAAGCCTTGACATAGATAAAAGCACCGGGACCCTGGAGCCGTCATCGCGAATAAACTCTTTTTCATAGATGAAAGACCGGCCGGTCTTTTTCATCTCTTCCATAAGCCGGCGCTGGGCGTCAATGTATTCCGGAGCGGTGAAGTCATAGAAGGTTTTGCCCTCGAGATCTTCCCTTTCCCTTCCCGTTATGACAAGATATTCATTATTATAATCCAGATACTCGTTATCATCATTTACGAACACAAAGCCCAGGTTGACCGTTTCGATTATGCCGCGGTTGTAGTTTTTCTCTATTTCAAGCTGGTGCTGGAGTGTTTTAATTTCGGTGATATCTTTGACAAAACCGTAAATATAGCCGGTACTCTCTCCGCCCGAGCGCATCGGGTTCAGGCTTATAAGACAGAAGCGTACGCCGGTTTCCAGCCGAACTTCCATTTCTT
>JBFZEZ010000411.1:0-14748 GCA_041306585.1 Spirochaetota bacterium
CAACAGCCTGAGTAATGGTGCTCACCCATCGAGGTGTTATCATGAGCGGCAGCTTTTCAACGAGATTATGAATAATCTCAAAACTTGCTCCGCCTGATCCGATAATGATACCGGCGCGGAACCATATCGTATGAATGGACGGCGGTACATCGCTCAGCAGTGCTCCTGTTTCAAGACGGCTGCGCAGGTGCTTGCTCGCCGATTCGACCACGCCCAGCCCGCCCAGATAGATAATCCGCGATACGCCGGCCTCGACGCACGCGTCCCTGAAGTTGACGGCACTGGCTCTGTCAAGGTTTTCGAAATCCTCGTTGCCGGCGCCCATTGAGTGAATGAGATATATTGCCGTATCGATGCCGGTTAATGCGGGACGCAGGGTTTCGGGATGCAGGGTGTCTCCGATGCAGATCTCAATGCGGGATGAGGCTGCAGCACCGGCCTTCCTGGCATTTCTCACTAAAAGACGCAGAGCTATGTTGCTGTCGTCCTGGAGGACCTTCATTAATCGTCGTCCGATGTAGCCGGTGGAGCCGGTGAGGAGAACGTTCATGATACTACTGCCTTCATGTATTTTAGCAAGCGGTTCCCATGAGCCGGTTCCGGGTCACGGGTATACGGTCGTCGTGTCGGTCAATCCCCGAACGATTATATAGCGTTCAATTTCAATCTGGAAAAGAACGATCGACGGTGAGCATATGAATTCATCCAGCCCCGGCAGCCTCTCCCGGTGAAGCTCGATATGCCTGGTGAGAGCTTCGGCGGAAAGCTCGCTTGCCGTGCCTATGCCGGTAACCGCCAGTGAAGCATGGAACTCCAGCGGATTGTTTTTTCTGCTGTCGATGAGTATTGCGACATTCCTATTGGCGGCTATATTCTCATATTTCCTGGTACCCCGCGGAGTGACGAAATAGATGAACTTGCAATCAGGGGAATAGGAGAACGCGACCAGGTTTGCATACGGCAGGTGATTCTTCTCTGTCGCGAGGACGCCGGTTGTCTGGGATAAAAACAATGATGTCAGCAGCCGGAGGTGATGTTCTTCAGTCATAGCGATTGTATCCTTTGAAAGTAGCGCCCATGCTTGTGGTCAGGCCGGCTCTCTAGTTCATTACCTGCCCGGGACCCTTTCAGGGTATTCACAGCATACGGACTTGTATGTGTCAATAGACTACTTTGCTGAGTGATAGGAAACATGACGGCTGCGCCGTCACAAATTACCATGAAAACGCGTCGAGTATTTTCAATTCCTGCGTTAAATTTATTATTGAAATATCGAAAATGTCAATCAAAATTCCATCTCTGATAGTAACACTTACAGGAGGTATGAGATGGAAATATTATTCGATAATGCATGTGGTCTGGATGTCCATAAAAAAATCGTTGTTAGCTGCGTTATGGGGACAGCTACGAAAAAAGAAATTCGAACTTTCTTTTGCAAAGAACTGGATTGCAGAGCAGTTCAGCTTCTTTTACAGAAAATACCGGAAGTTTACAGGTATGATTTCTACATACATACATTGCGGTTTCCCCTTTGACGAATCTATCTTTAAATACCGGCAGATCGCTCTCTTTTTTCGATGCTGCAATTATGATACCAGAAGGAAATTTTTTCTCTAATTCCAATCTGAACTCATCAGCTTTTTCTCCGATGATGACTACTTCGAACGGCGGGCAAGAAAATAGAAGTGACAGTGCTCCCCAGTTTCCAAAATAACCGATATTTTCCAGCATGCTTTTTTGGACATTTGAAATCATCTGACGAGCAATATCTGTATATCTTTCGTCATAAAAATAAAATCCAAGCATATAAAGATTGTTAGCTGTTACAGAATTGGATGACGGTATAACATTGTCATCCAGCTCATATTTTTTTGTTATTATAACAGGATCGATATCTGATGTATAGAAAAACATTCCTGATGTATTATCAAAAAAATTAGAGATAATGTACTCTCCAAGGTTTCTGGCGATGATAAGATATTTTTCATCAGATGTTGAGCGAAAAAGATTCAGAAATGCCTGTATAGTCAGGGCATAGTCATCGAGAAATCCATTGATAGTAGATATTTCTTTTTTAAAAATTCTGTTAAGACGGAAATCTGCAGATGTCTGTTTGCTCAGAATAAACTCTGCGATCTTTTTTGCCATAGATAAAAAGGAGTCATCTCCGAAAGCTGAAAAAGCATCACAATAGGCGGAAATCATCAATGCATTCCATGAAGTAATAATTTTATCATCCAGTGCCGGGCGAATTCTGCTGTTTCGTATTTTAAGGAGTTCAGGTAAAATACTTTCAATTTTTTTTACAACAGAGATTTCATCAATACTGAATTCTTCAGAAAGTTCGCTTATTCCGTGACTTGCGTGCAGAATGTTTTTTTTATCTTCCCAGTTGCCATTTTCAGTAACACCATAATACCTGCAGAAAATTTCAGAATCGCAACCTAGAATAGAATCTATTTCGCCCTTGCTCCAGACATAAAAGGTTCCTTCTTCATCTTCACTATCAGCATCAAGTGATGAATAAAAAGCATGTTCAGGAGAAAGCAATTCTCTTTCAAGAAAGTTGAACGCCTGATACACGGTTTTTTTATACAGCGGATCCTGATTTCGAAGATAGGCTTTGCTGTACAGAGAGATCAATTGAGCATTGTCATACAACATCTTTTCGAAATGAGGTACGAGCCACTGTTCATCAGTTGAATACCTCGCGAAGCCCCCTCCTATCTGATCACATATCCCTCCTTGAGCAATGTTTCTCAGAGTCAGATTGAGATATTCCTGAATAGTTTTATCCTTAATATAAAATAAATAATCAATTAAAAAGTTTAATGAAACAGGCATGGGGAATTTCGGAGCATGGATTGTTCCTCCAAATGTCATATCCAGATATGGTTTATATTTTTCAATTGAGTTTTTTAAATCTTCAAGTTGAAATTTTTGTGTAACGGATTTTTCATGGATCAGTGAAGTTGATATAATCCCTCTTTGTATTTCCCCGGCAGTGTGCTCTAAACCTTTCCTATCAGATTCAAAAGAATTATGCAGAGCTTCAAGAACCTGCATCCAGTGCTGTGTACGGAAATAGGTTCCTCCGAAAACCGGTCTTGTATCTGGCATAGCAAAACAGTTTAACGGCCACCCTCCGCTACCGCTAATCAGCTGTACAGCATTCATATATACATGGTCGATATCAGGACGCTCTTCGCGATCAACTTTAATGCATATAAAATTTCTGTTCATTAACTCTGCAACTTCCAGGTTTTCGAATGTTTCATTTTCCATAACATGGCACCAGTGACACGCAGCATAACCAATGCTTACAAGGATAAGTTTGTTTTCATCCATTGCCTTTTTCAATGCTTCCTCTCCCCAGGGGAACCAGTCCACTGGATTATGCGCGTGCTGAAGCAGATAAGGGCTACTCTCGTTTATTAAACGATTTGTGTATTTATGGCTGTTTTTTTTCATGATTAATATGATGTATTAATAAGTGATAGGAACGACTATAATTGAGCCCCCTCACAATCAACAGCAAACCCAAGAATACAGTATTCTTGTGCTCGTCTTCCTCGTGACCATACCCTCAACTTCAATAAAAATTGCACTTTCACCAATAAAAATAACATTTACCGCATTGAGTCCGAAAATCATGCTGTTGTTCAACTCCCAAAGGCAAAACGTTTCCGCCGATGTATCTCCCCAATACAACCCAATGTCAACGATATTATTGTCCCCAAAGGGGTCTGAATTAATAATAGAGTGAAAAAATTACCTTTTACAAAAATAATAATGTATTATGCTTGTAAAAATTATTTTCAGTTTATGAATTTATCATTAAGCTATAATTACATATATGAAAAGACGGAATCATGGAAAAACAAAATCTGAATGATAAAATTAAATCAAGATTCGCCCTCACTCCTCATAATATCGGAAAATTCAAGGCGCTTCTGAAAATTGTTGGTAAAGTCGCCTGGCTCACAAAATATCCGATTATAGGACCCCTGTTGAAGCGTATTCTCCTTTTCGACAGGTTGGAAAAAAATTTCACTCAAGGATACTCCATAAATTTGAATGTGAATCTGGAAGAAGCTAAAAGAAATGTCATTCTTCCGATAGACATCGTAAAAAAAGTTATAATGGAATCTTCCTCTCGAACCATACTCAATAAATGTCTGTGCCGGGAAAGTAATCAATGCACAACATACTCCCCGGATTTCGGATGCATCTTTATCGGCGAAGGCTCACGCGTAACAGCTGAGCGCGGATACGCCAGACATGTTTCTGTCGAAGAGGCCCTTGCGCAGGTAGATAAGGCAACCGGCCAGGGCCTGGTCTGTCAGTGCCTGTGGATTGAGGCCGAGCAGTACATCTGGGGCGTTAAGGACAAAGACCTTCACCGGTTCCTTGAGATCTGTTTCTGCTGTCCGTGCTGCTGTCTTGAGCTTAAAAACTTTAAATTGCTGAGTACAGATATTCAGTCGAGGTTTAATGGTATAGGGTGGCAGGCGAAAGTAAATGGTGAGTGCAGTTTGTGCGGAAAATGTCAGGAATCATGCCCGTTCGGATTCATCTCCGTGTCTGACAGGGTTACGGTATCAGAGAGATGCCAGGGATGCGGAATATGCGCGTCACGCTGTCCGGAAAAAGTTATTGAAATTATTCCCGCACGAGAACTTAAAAAAGATATTAAAGATTATTTCTGGGGCTTCAGGCCGGAGGTGTGACAGGGTTCATATATTTGCAAAAAAGAATTGTATTATTTTCATTGTTGATTATATATGAGTTTGGGAGCATTATATCTGATTGATCGCCACACAAGGAGTATGTCATGAAAACTGCTGTTGTTCTTCTCGCGACCTTGAATTTTATTTTATGTGCATGCGCTACCAGTATCACCCCCTGGTCGCCATATAACACCAGGGAAGACCGGGACTTTATAGTAAAAAAGTACGATTCGTTGCTGGAATACTGGCCGAAGCCCTTCAAATCCGAGATGATTCAGACATCCCTTGGCAGCACCCATGTGCTCGTCAATGGCCCTGAAGATGGGGAAGCCGTGATATTCCTTCATGGCGCCATGGCAAACGCCCTTATGTATAAGGACATCGTCCGGGGTCTGCAGGATAAGTACAGGACTATCGCGATAGACGTGGTGGGCCATTTCGGGAAAAGCATTCCGACAAAAACAGGAATCAGCGCAATGGAGCTTGTCTCGTGGATAAATGAAATTCTTGACCATTATTCCATAAAAAAAACCAGCGTAATAAGCGCCTCGTTCGGCGGCTGGGTGGCCATGAAATATGCGATTGTTTCAAATGACAGACTGAACAAACTCGTCCTTGTGACTTCAGCGCCGTCATCACCGACCATATCGGCCACACTCCTGGGCCGTATGATGAAAATGATGTTCAGCAAGTCTGAAGAAAATGTGCGCGGGGTCGTCGACTACATGTATGGCTCGGAAAACGCTGCGGATTCGAAAATGATTGACTTCATGACCGAGGCCATGAAAAGGGCCCGTCCGATTCTGAACAAGCCGAAAAGTTTTTATTTTAGTGAATTAAAGGCCATCAAACAGCCGGTGCTCGTAATCGGCGCTGAAAAAGACAGGCTATACAAATGGAAAGATGTTGAGAAATCGTCAAAAAAATATTTCACGAATGTAAAGGTGATTCAGATCAAGGATTCCGGACATTTCGTGTTCGCGGAAAAACCGGACCTGATAAATCAATACATCATTGATTTTCTCGGGGGGAGAGAGCCAGCCCGGGAGTAGCGGGGGTTATCCCCCGCTTTCGACCATGTTGTCCGGGAGCATGTAGATAAGCCCGACACCTACGGTGAAACCTTTATTCGGGAACATCCATCCCATTTCAGTCAGTACCTCCAGTCGTTCGGTTGCAGCGATGTTAACCCCAAGCTTGACAGCTCGGCCCGTGTCTTCCCAGGTGAAGAGCTCATTCGGGATGAGTGTACCGATCATGAGGAACTCAACCCCTTTTTTTAGGGGGCACACAACCCCCAGATCAAGGGGGATTTCATAGGTCACATCTTTATTTTTATCATTATATCCGACACTCCCTCCCACCCTGAAAAAAGGCTGGAGTCTCGCATGGGCGGTCACATTCCCCTCAAACTGGAGCGTTCCGTAAAAACCGTCGAACCCGGGATAACTAATTTTCCCCTGGACAGTATTGGGCATAAAGGAAAACATGGGCATAACATCGAATGAAAAATTTTTCGTAGCCACCGGGGTCCAGATGAATCCCCATCCGTTATAACCGAATTCAACCGAATCCCCCACATTATTAAGCATGGCCTGAACGTAATAGCTTACGTTCTTTGAAAAGCCGCCCCCAAAACGGAGGTACCATGCATTACCCAGGCCCTCCTTGCCGTAGATCAGGTTGAGATCGGCCTCGAAATAGGTGAAAGGGCCCACCGCGTAGGGCTCATTGGTGTCGATAGCTTCGGCACTTATGTGCAACGACGCAACTACAGCGATTGTGCACAAAACACTGATGATACGCCCGGAAGTTTTTTTACTTTTCATTATATACCTCTCAAGTATGGTTTGCTGTTTAGGTACTTTGCATTACTCTCAAACAGTTTGCAACAATTTTCTTATTGGAACTATGGTTTTATGAAATTTTTCATCATCTTTGATGCTATTTTTCCCCCACGCTTGATGGCGTGCTGTGCCGCTGCCGCGGGTACCAATTCCTCATACATGATGCCGGGTTCGTTATATTTTTTTTGAAGTGTGACGGCGTCAAACTTGCATTTGGTCAGGCAGATACCGCATCCCACGCACTGGTGTTCGTCCACGATTGTTGCACCGCAGCTCAGGCAGCGCTCAGTTTCCTTCCTCAGCTGCTCTTCGGTAAATGTACCCCGCAAATCCCTGAAAGATTTCTTCGAGTCGACCCCGCCGGTATGGTGTGCAGTCTGTCTTGGGAGGTTGTCATACCCTTCGAAAACAACATTGGTCTTATCAAGGGCTTGATACTCGCGTCTGTCACGGCCGAAAACCAGGCTCTGACCCGGGTGCACATAGCGATGGATCGATATCGCGCCTTCTTTCCCCATGGCAATGGCATCGATGGCATACTTGGGACCGGTCAGAACATCACCCCCGGCGAATACATCAGGCTCGCTGGTCTGCAATGTAAAGGGATCGGCTTTGATTGTCTTGTTTGGATTGAGCGCGATCGCGCTGCCGGCAGTCAGGTTGCCCCAATCAATGGCCTGGCCTATGGAGATCACTACACTGTCAGCCTCAACGATCCTGGTTTCGTTTTCATCATAGCCGGGATTGAACCTGCCGTTTTTATCGAATACAGATATACAGCGTTTGAATTCCACACCGATGACTTTGCCTTCCTTCGTAAGGATGCGCTTCGGGCCCCATGAGTTGCTGATGCCGATATCTTCCGACTCTGCTTCTTCGATCTCTTCAGCAAGGGCTGGCATTTCCTCACGCTTTTCAAGACAGTACATATCCACCTTCGCAGAGCCGACCCTGGTTGCGGCCCTCGCGACGTCTATCGCGACATTGCCGCCGCCGATCACGACGACATTTCCTTTGAGCTTTACGTTATTGGCCAGGTTGAAATTGCGCAGGAATTCCACACCGGTGATAACGCCTTTGGCATCTTCGTTTTCGATGCCGAGTTTTCTCCCGTCCTGCGCGCCTATTGCCAGGTAGAAGGCTTCATAGCCCTGGCCCCTCAACTCCTTCAGGCTCACATCTTTACCTACCTCGACGCCGGTCTTAAACTCGACCCCTAACTCTTTCAATATATCGATCTCTGCATGAATGACATTTTTTTCGAGCCGGAAAGAAGGGATGCCGAGGGTCAGCATACCGCCAAGGGCATGCTGCTTTTCAAATACCGTTACCCTGTACCCATCGATGGCCAGATAGTAGGCGCACGAAAGACCGGAAGGGCCGGCACCGATCACTGCGATCTTGTTTCCATAGTTATGACGGAGTTTCGGCACATAGCGATGCGCCGCGTTTAAATCCTGATCAGCTATAAATTTTTTGATTTCATCAATGGCGATGGGATCATCTATATCGCCACGTGTGCAGGCGGATTCACACCTTCTCGGGCAGATGCGTCCGCATACGGCCGGGAACGGGTTTTCGTTTTTGATGAGCTCAAGGGCATCTCTGTACTTTCCCTGAGACGCCAGCTTTATATATCCTTGAATGGCTATGTGGGCGGGGCATTCTGTTTTACATGGACTCGTGCCGCTGTCGACCACATTTTTTCTATGGATGCGGTAATCGGGGTCCCATTTGTCCTTGCCCCAGATCGTGTCGCTGGGAAGATCGCGCTTCTTCTCGACAATCGGTGTCTTGGTACAAAGTTTCTGACCCAATTTCAGCGCGTTGACCTGGCAATTTTCCACGCATCTCTCGCATGCGACACATTTGTCTTTATCGATATGGGAAACATAATTTGAACGCAATGGATCAGATAGTTTAAACTGTTGGGCAAATCTTAATGAAAAACAGGAACATCCGCAGCAGTTGCATATCCCCAGGGTATGTCCTACACCTTCCCAATTAGTTATCTGATGCACAAAACCGTTTTCTTCGGCTATCCTGATGACCTCATAGGCTTCTTCTCGGGTAATCTTTCTCCCCCTGCCTGTACGAATATAGTATTCAGCAGCTGTGCCCAGGATCAGACACATATCTTCCTTCAAGTGGCCGCAGCCTTCTCCGATTGCTTCCCGTGCAGTACGGCACGAGCAATCCGCGACTGCGAATATTTCGTTTTTATTGAGATAGACGGAAACCTGCTCATATGATGCTATCCTGGGTTCACTCGAAATGGCCTCTTCGACAGGGACGACGCGCATGCCGCTCATCCCGAGTGGAATATATTTCCCAAAGCGGCTGGCCAGTTTACTTGTATATTCATCAAAACACCGTCCAATGTCCGGAAACTTTGCAACGTTCTCCTTGTTGTTTACCATGGCTTCCATAATGCCCGGGGCCCAGACTTCAAGGCTGTATTTTTCAACACCGTCAATTATTTGTACAAAGCACACACCGGCAAGACCCAGGTCCCATAAAAGCCTTTTTGTTTCCTCTAAAGGTTTTCCGCACTTGGCTGCAACTTTTTCCGCAGTTCGATGTTTGCGTACTTTCAGTGCCATTGCCACTTCAGCCATTTCATCGGTAACGACAGGGTCTAGAATTCGATATTCCGGGGCCGATGTACTGAGCACGATACCTGATGTAGACTCAATGCTGATCTTGTTCGCGAGCTTCCATATTTTTATTCTCATTTCAGTCTCCCCTCAAAATTAAATGACAATGTACATATACACTAATTGATTATTGTCATTTTTTTGTCGAACAAAAAATATTGCCTTATAATTCAATAAGGGGAAGTACCGCTGGATTCAAGAATTATAGCATTTCACGAATGATTTAACCCTTACATGTCATTCCCGCGCAGGCGGGTACGGGAATGACATGAGTAGTCTAATTGAATCGTTAACCGCTATAAGTCCGACATATTGTCAAATTTTTTCTGGCTGTACATTCGTTTTAGCCTGCAGACCAGCAGGATGCGCCGGGGCAGTTTCGCCTTACTCGATCTCATCCGGGACTGCCCGCATTCCTTCATTTTTAATCGTGACCTGCCGTGCCCAATTGATAATGATCACCGCACCGATAATGATTACGCTAGCAATTGCGATGCGGGCGTTTAGCTCTTCGCCTGCCAATAGCCAGCCAAGGAATACAGCAACTACGGGATTCACATACGCATACGTGGACATCAGCGATACCGGCGCGTTGTGCAGCAGCCATCCATAGGATACAAAACCGAACAACGATCCGAATGTGATAAGATAGAGAAGTCCCCGCCACGAACGCGCCGATACATCTGCAAAGCTGAAACCGTTCAATTCACCTGTAATCAGGCTGACGATGAACAGCGAGACTGAACCCATCAGCATCTGTGTCCCCGTTGACATCAAAGTGGATGTGGGCATGTCTGCGCCTCTAGCGTAAATCGAACCCAGAGACCAGAGTATGGGTGCAATGAGCAAAAGTATTGCGCCGAATGCTTCGATATTTTGTTTTGAACCTGTGATTTTTGACGGGCCGATCAGGATGAATACCCCGCTGAAACCGACCGCAAGACCAATAATGGATTGCCAATTGGGCTTTGTCCCTCCTGCACGGAAGGATTCGAACAACACCAGCCAGAATGGCGATGTGGCGATTACCAGGGCCGCCACCCCTGACGGGACTGTTTTTTCTGCTAGCGCGACCAGTCCGTTCCCGCCGACCAGCAATAGAGTCCCGACTATTGCAGCTGCTTTCCAGTTGCTCATGCTCGGCCTGGGATCACCTGCGACGCGCCGCCATATGTACAGGATCAATCCTGAGATCAAAAAACGCAACGAGGCGTGAAAAAACGGGGGAATGGTTTCCACTACAAATCGTATTGCAAGATATGTCGAACCCCAAACGATATAAAGGGCGATTAAGGCGGTCCAGAGTTTCGTTTTCATTTTTTCCTTGTATGTAACCATTATTATCCAGACACAAAAAAATCAACTATAAACTTCGGAATACAGCAATCCATTGTGAACAATGTCAGTCAGGACCTTTTTGCTGACGGCACAGTTATTTGACTGCCTGCTTTTGGCCACAGCTTCGGATATATGGGGGGGTCTTCATGAATAATGGATGGAGATACCTACAAAATTAATTTCCACCATAGAGGGCTGGCGGGAAATGCCCCTCGAAGCGGCTCACACCGAGTTTTTTTTAAAATATCATGATTCCATGAGGGATTCTGCTCTTGACATGGCATTTTCTATGCTATGCATCCTTTTGTTTGCATCTTGGCTTTCATCTCTTTTCTGAAAACGACATAACCATCGTCCTCGATTGTACGGTATCCTCGTTTTATATCTGCCTTGGTTGTTACGCAGGATTTAACGTTTGGACAATAGATGCATTTTTTTAATTCACAACCATAAAGGATATATTTTTTATCATCCCTGAAATACTCTTTAATGAATTCCAAACTTTCACCGGAAGGACATATCCAGTTATCAGAATCTTCATTAAATTTGATTCTGTTCTTTTTAAAAATCGCTGAACTTTCTTTCTTTTCCGTGGAAGAATCCTCACCTGATTTTTTTTGTCCGGAATCCGTCTCGCCACCGCTGTCTTCAGTTTTTCACTGATTTTATTGAAGCGTTCTAATTCTTCCTCCTCCGCGTTTTCTTCGAGCTTATCCTGCTCGGCCCAATCATTTAAAAATTTATCAACATGGGCGATAATTTGCTTTTGCCTTTCCTTCCATTCATGCTTTTTCCGGGTCATGGCAAAACTCGCGTGGGCTTCAATTTTACTACCGTCTAATGCAAATATTTTTTCCGGGGATATCAGTCCTGCATCCAGCGCTACTTGTGTTGTGGAGTTTAATAGTTTTCTGATAGATTCAACATGCTTAAGTCTGAAGTCACTAATGGTTCTTCTCTTGATTAAATGAAAGCCAGCAAGATATATAAATTGCAGATTATAACGGATGAGTTCAGCCATTTTAACACTGCTGGTTATCCCCTTGTGGAAAGCGAATAAGATTACTGCAAGTTGATCCTTCGGTGCAAACATCGATCCGCCTTTCGGGTTGTACTTTTTCGTTATTTCACTTATGTCTAACGTATCAAAAAGTCGTTCAAAAAGGAACACTTCGTCTTGCGGGGATAGTCGATCTCCAACGTAGTGTTCTGAAAATAATACGCCTTGATCTCTGGTGTTATTTTTTATCCGTTTCATGCTCGCCATCCTGAAATTGATTAAAACAGTTTAAAAAACGGATTAATTATTTACCATTAATTTTTTAAAAATCTAGAGTTTTTTTGGGCATTTCCCGCCAGCCCTCCTGTAAGCGTTAATATCAGAGATGGAATTTTGATTGACATTGTTTATTTTTCAAGAATATATTTTACGAAGTAATTGAAATTACTCGACGCGTTTTCATGGTAATTTGTGACGGCGCAGCCGTCATGTTTGTTTCCTATCATTTGATCATGATGATCTGAAAAATCATTTTTTCTGAAAGTTTTTAGTATTACAGCCCCAGGTTTTTTCTGGGACTGCAATGTAGATTCCTATCATTCTTTAATATTCAGGTTATAAAGGACCCTGGTTCATAACACACATATTTTATTGGAAACAAAAATTTCCAATAATATCAATTATAGAACTTCCAGTTGAACTGATGTTCTTCAGAACAATCGGGTTACCGGAAGCATCCACTCCCCCAGTATCAGTTGCAAGCTGACTCATTTCAGGATAAGATGGAACGATACCGCTGTGGATAACTATCACATGAGCACCAATATCATTCAAGGCTGTAATTGCTTGATTATATGAATGTGGTGTTGGACTAATAGCGCTATAGGGCGATGAGTTCCCGGGACCATTGTGAGTAGGAGCATCAGTGATCAGGATGATGATTGGTGTGGCATTATCTCTGAAACACATAGCGCCCTGTGTTCCTGCGGGACAACTTGTTGGAGAAAACCATGAACCGAATGGTTGATTGGTTGACATCAGGTACAGCGCTTCGACGTAGCTTTCAGGTTGATCATCGCCCCCCCCTAAAGTTATATTGTTTACAGATGTTTGGGCCGCTGTAAAGTTATTAGTTATTTTTTGGACTACTTTAAATGGTAAGTCACCAGGACTACCATGGGGAATAACTGGAATATCTTCAAAAGTTGCAATGCCGATGTTAAGGTCATTAACAGCACTGGCAAGACCTGGAATAATACTTCCTGTGAGCATTTCTTTGACTGAGTCGATAGCTGCATTCATGCTAGTTGTAGTATCCAGCAACAGGACAACGTCGGAAACTCTACATCTAGAATCAGAATCCACAATAGATGCTTCATCGAATAGAATAATTAAATCGCTATCACAGCTGATTGAAGATAATAACAAAATAATATAAAATGTTAATAAGAAGTTTAAATTTTTAAATTTTATTTTTTTCATACTATTTACTCCTAAAGTATTTTTATCACTCTTATATTGAATAATATGATAAAATAGTATCAAATAATGGAGCATCTTATGTAATTATATACATAACTTTTTTCTAATAATCGTCCGTCCCAATAGGCTGAAACTTTTTGGGAATTTTTTTTTCCAGACAAAACTTGTCATAAACATCAAGATTTAATTGTTCAACATGGAATTTGTCTTAAACAAAGGAGGGGCATTTGTTAATGTAATCTTCACCACAATGCGGACAAACAAGAGGATTAATATTGACAATATGTTCTCCAAAAAGAATAGACCGTTTCTGAATGATAGGAACGACTATAATTAGGACCATCAAAAATCATCCTGAAAACCAAAATTTATCCTAATAAAGATCCCACCACTGGTAAATAGAAACCAAAAATTAGATAATTTTCACCAAAATCAATAATAACAATACAATAATTATAATATATTAATCCTCTTGTGTGTCCCCGGTGCGGGGCTGAAATGAAGATACTGGCGGTAATCACTGATACCCATGAAGTGAAGAAGATACTCAAACATCTGGTTAAAACAGGAAAGGCACCGCCGGGTGTTGATAAGGAGTATGTTTGAATAATAATAACCTCCGTGATTTTTTTAAGCGGTATATTCCGCAGGGTGAGGCATGCGCTTTTTATTTGGAGGACTAGCGAGTGTAAAAATTTTTGTGAAATGTCAATAAATACTAAAGACGAAAGAGCCAATGAAAGGAAAAGAAATTACCTCTTCCTCGCTCCCAAAAATAACAGTATTCACGGGAAGGGCTGCTGATTCCGCCGGGGCATTCTTTAATGGCAGAGATAGAAATAATCGGGAAGGCTATAAAGAATGTCAGGTAATGGGATGTTGATATATTCGCGGATGATAAAGAGACTGACGAGGAATACTTTGAGAAGATAACGCGGGAGAAGATAGTTGATGCACAAAAGCCTAAACGATCTGAAAAATAATCTTGACTTTGACAATAGGATGTCGTTAATTGTAATTGGAGAAAATATTGGAAAAAGTAATGCGGACAATCAGACCGAAAGCGCGGAAATCACCGACCTTTGACGAGTATAAAACCATCAAGGACGAAATAATTGAGATCAGCGCGGAAAGGTATGAAAATATACTTAACAAACGGCTTCACGAGTTTAAAAAAGATATAAAAAGTGAGCTTATGGCGGAAATTAATCCCCGCTTTGATGCAATGGATAAGCGGCTTACTTTATTGACTTGGCTCATCCCTCTTTTCATTACCTTGGCAACGGCAATAATTTCATTTGTGGCTAGATAGGGAGGGGAGGTTTCATCGCGGGCGAGGATTTCAATTTCGCGGATAATTCCCCCAGAGTCTTAACTTACACTATACACCAATACATTTAATCATTCTTCTCTTTCCTTGCTCACCATCGTAACCCATAGATCAACCGTATTCCGCTAACCTCAACGCATTTGGGCAGTCTGAGCGCACCTCACAAAAAGCAATAGTCAGCGTCTCTAACTCGACCAGCGCAAAGGGGCGTTAGCTCACCAGCGTCAAGGAAGTACTACCGGAATTCACCTCACCAAACCCATGCAAGCAAAAATGTAGTACTGTCAGTACCAATAGGCATATGAACAGCGGGGGAGAGGCTCCCCCTCCCACTCCCCCCCGCCTAGCTACCTTATTGAAGAAC
>JBFZEZ010000412.1:0-4055 GCA_041306585.1 Spirochaetota bacterium
TATCGGCCCAGGTAAGGCCTGTCAATGAAATCGATACCCCGACTGCATTTACTTTGGGAAAGAGCGCCTATCAGGTATCCCTTTTTGCATACAATGAAGGCGGCATCGAATTAAAAACCATAATCGGCCTGCATGATATGGTGCACCTTGGGGTTTCTTTCGACATAGAAAACCTGATCGGGACCAGAAAACCCCATCCGAACATACCAGGTGTTATTTTAAAAATCAAATTCACCGACGGCCCGGAAAAGTTTCCAATTTCAGTAGGTATGGGGTATGACTCGTTTTTTATCGGCAAGCAGGGCCGTAAAAATAATCCCGATAATGATCTGAACCGGATTACCTATGGTCCATACTTCGTTATCACAAAACCGGTATATATATTGGACAGCGAACAATATATCAGTTTCGGGTTCAGGATTCCGACTCAGCCTTATTTCATCATACAGGACACCTCATATTTTCTTTCGTTTGATGTCCCGATTTCGATGTTCAATATCAAAGCGGAAATGGAACGGGTGTATTGGAATTTCCGGCACCCGGATGAATGGCTGTTTAACTTCGGTGTCAGATATACCTACCTGGAGCAATTTTCCCTCGAATTTGATATCCTTGTAGAACCAAGGGTCAGGATTCCAAACAGGGTCTTAAAGGTTGAATACCGTGGCGAGTTTTAGAGATTTGCATATTCTGCATTTCATTGCAATTATTATCATATGCAGTTTTTCCCTGGTCCCGGGTAATAAGGCCCTGGGGGGAGAACCGGCATATCGCACCTGTGTTCTGGAGATAACAAACGTACCCGGGAAAAAAGTTTATCTCACCGTTGAAATTGCCGACACACCGGAAAAACAGCAGCTCGGACTCATGCATCGCACAAAGCTTCCTGCAAACAGGGGGATGCTATTTATATTCTCTCGAGAAGAAAAACTCTCTTTCTGGATGAAAAATACCTGTATCCCCCTTTCCATAGCATACTTCGGTAACGACATGAAAATCACTGAAATTTTAAATATGAAACCGCTTGACATTTCTGTCACCTATCCATCTCAATACCCGGTACGATATGCCCTCGAGGTAAATCAAGGCTGGTTCCGTGAAAATAATATTTCTAAAAATTGCTCAGTAGTATTTAATGGATGCATCCGTAAATAGAATTCCCCTTGCTTTAAAAGACCGCGCTATGCTTATAGCCATCAGGTCAGGGAGGGCCAGGCTCGAAGGGATTGAATATTCCCTTGAAGAGCTGCGCCTGCTTGTAAAAACTGCGGGAGCAATAACTGTTGAGACACGCATCGTCAGACGGGATGTGCTCGATGCCGCATTTATTGTCGGAAAAGGGTATGTTGAAGAACTAGGAAAAGTCATTGCTGAAAAAGAAATAAAATTAATAATATTCGACCTTAACAATATCAGGCCGGCCCAGATCAGGAACCTTGAAGAGAGACTGAAGTGCCGCGTCATTGGGCGGGACGAAGTCATCATGGACATTTTTGCCCGCAGGGCACGAAGCGCAGAATCGCAAATCCAGGTTGAACTTGCCCAATTAAAATATATACTGCCGCGGCTTAAAGGGCTCGGTGGGGTCCTGTCCAGGCTCGGCGGCGGAATCGGTACACGCGGGCCCGGTGAAAAAATGCTGGAAACGGACCGCAGGCACATACTTCGAAGAATACATGTCCTTTCTAAAAAACTTGATTTGATTAAACTCCATAGGGAACGCACAAGATCTTCACGGGCACGGGAATTTCACGGAGCTGTTGTCGGGTATACCAATGCAGGGAAATCCACATTGATAAACCTTCTCGCTCGTGACGATTTGTTTGTAGAGGACCGTCTTTTCGCCACCCTTGATTCCTATACGAGAACGGTCTATCTCAGTGACGGAAAAAACATCCTTTTGACCGACACCGTGGGATTTATCCGTAATCTCCCCATGCATTTAATCGACTCGTTCAGATCAACCCTTGAAGAAATCCAGCATGCGCAATTTTTAATCCATGTTATTGACCTTACGGCAAACGACGTCACAACAAACATTGCAACCGTCGAGAATGAGATGGTCCGACTGGAAGCATCGGGCAAACCCACAATTCCTTTTTTTAATAAATCAGATTTAGTTACCGATGAAAGCAGAATAAACATAATAAAAACACGGTATCCGGATGCAATAATCGGTTCAGCAATCAGGAGTGAAGGCATCTTGGAATTGAAAAATCGTCTGCTTCATCTGATGGAGTCTGATACGATAAGTTGTTGACTTTTTGTGATGTTTACTTATCTATGTTGCTTTTATAAAGTCCCCCTTTGGGGGGTTGAGGGGGCTAAAATTTAGCATATTTATCATTTTTTAAAAGGATGCTGACATGATCGATACAATTCTAAGTCTAATCTTCGGGACAAAACATGAACGCGATGTCAAGCGCATGCTGCCTATGGTTGCGAAAATAAATGTCCTTGAACCTGAAATAAAACAACTGACAAACGAACAACTCCGTGCCAGGACCTTCGACTTGAGGGAACAATACGAGAAAGGCCGAAAACTCGATGATATGCTTTATGAAGCTTTTGCCATTGTTCGAGAAACCTCGGTCCGCACCCTGGGCATGCGTCATTTTGATGTGCAGATGATGGGCGGCATCGTCCTTCATGAAGGAAAGATTGCAGAGATGAAAACCGGAGAAGGTAAAACCCTCGTGGCGACCCTCTCGGTATATTTAAACGCGATTTCAGGCAAGGGCGTTCATGTAGTTACAGTCAACGATTATCTTGCCCGGCGCGACTCCGAATGGATGGGGACGATTTATAAATTTCTCGGCCTTTCAGTCGGGGTCATCCAGCACGACATGCAGCACCATAAACGCCAGGAGGCGTACATGTGCGATATCACCTACGGCACAAACAATGAGTTCGGATTCGATTACCTGCGAGATAATATGGTTGAGCATCAGAGCCTCAGGGTCCATCGTCCGCTGAATTACGCCATCGTTGACGAGGTCGACTCGATACTCATCGACGAGGCCCGGACGCCCCTCATCATATCCGGTTCAACTGAAGAATCCACGAAGAAATATTATTTAATTAATAAAATAATCCCCAGCCTTGCTGAGGGCGCTGATTACGAGGTTAATGAAAAGGACCGGCATGCGACCCTCACCGAGGACGGCGTACGGCATGTGGAACGCCTGCTGAAAATTGACAACATGTACGACAATAAGAACATTGAAATCGTTCACCATGTGCACCAGGCATTAAAGGCGCATACACTTTTTCATCTCGACATTGATTACACGGTAAAAGACGGGCAGGTGATCATTGTCGATGAATTTACCGGACGTCTCATGCCGGGGAGACGTTTTTCTGACGGACTCCACCAGGCCCTTGAGGCCAAGGAAAATGTCACTATCGCCCGTGAAAGCCAGACACTCGCGTCAATCACCTTCCAGAATTTTTTCCGGATGTACAAAAAACTTGCCGGTATGACAGGAACCGCGGACACCGAGGCGACTGAATTTAAAAAAATCTACAATCTTGATGTCGTTGTTGCCCCGACAAACATGCCGATGATCAGGGCCGATTATCCGGACAAAATTTACCGGACCGAACGTGAAAAATTCAACGCTATCGTTGATGAAATCAGGGAGCTTAACGCCAAGGAACAGCCGATCCTTGTCGGTACAATATCAATTGAGAAATCTGAAAAACTTTCGGCAATGCTCAAATCCAAGGGGATATTCCACAACCTCCTCAACGCGAAATATCATGAAAAAGAAGCCCAGATCGTCGCTGAAGCGGGAAGGCCGGGCGGGGTCACAATCGCGACTAATATGGCCGGTCGTGGAACAGATATCGTTCTCGGCGGGCGCAGGATGTATGTGGATGATCTCGAGGGGCATGTTCCTGTGCACGATCCCGAATTATGGAACTCATTTAAACTTGCGGTCCTGGTAGGTGATTTCGATAAAGCCGATTCCCTTTCAGAACAACTGAACGGACAGGACAAAAACAAGGCCAAAAATATAATCAGGGTAGGCCGCGAATGGTCTGTCAATCAT
>JBFZEZ010000413.1:0-7807 GCA_041306585.1 Spirochaetota bacterium
ATTGGGGGTTATGTACCGCGTGGCCGAGCTAGCCGACAGGATGACCGATAACGATTTTCCAAACAAACGTTCTTTCCGATCAATCACACAGCTACCTGATCTTCTCGCTGAGATAATGAGAAAAAACAACGCATAGTCCAAGGCGGTCAGGCAGGAATACCGCCGGCTGGTAGCCGGGATCGGGTCCGAGTTTCATATATTGCTCGATGCCGGGATCGAGGAAATCCGTGAACCGGGGGGGAGCTTTTCGCCGAAGGGATTCGCAGGCTCAGAGCAGGAGAGGTACGCATCGACGATGGATACGACGGCGAATTCGGCAGGATCAAGGTTTTCGATGAGAGTGAACTCGATTCATTCAAGGGGACCGACCTTTTCACCCGGCCGGCAGGGGGTTCCGGGGCCTCGAATGATGCGCTTCATAAAAATCTTTCCATGACATTCGATATAACAGAATTCCAGCTGCTGAAAAAGCATTCCATTAAGCCGACGCCTGAAGCAGATAAAACTGTATCTTTTGGACTCGCTGCACCGACTGCGGCGCTGCACACCAATGCACAGAAAGAAGGAATTGAGCATGGCACGGGGCCGTGCATGATCATCGCCGGGCCTGGTTCAGGGAAGACGCGTGTCCTCTCCGAACGAATAGTGCACCTCGTGAGGGACCGGTCGGTCTCCCCGGGTTCAATTTTGGCCCTGACTTTTTCGAACAAGGCGGCTGAAGAGATGAGCGTGCGTATAGGTGAACGCGCCGGGTGCGATTCATGCACTGTCTCAACATTCCATGCCTTCGGTCTCTCCATACTCCGCGAGCACTGCGCGTCGGCCGGCCGCACCCCCGATTTCACGATACTCGATGATGACGAGAGGACCGCGTTGATGCTTGAAATCGTCCCCGAAAAACGAAAGGCCCCCTCGGCGCTGAAGGAGATAGACAGGGCCAAACAGGGGACCGGTCCGCTTGCTGAATTCGAGGCCGTTTTCACCCTCTATAACGACCGTCTCAAAGAAATGAACGCGTTCGATCTTGCCGATCTCATTTATCAGACTGTAATACTTTTCAGGACCCATCCCGATATCCTCGAGAGTGTGCGCGGCCGTTACGCCCATCTCCTTGTCGATGAGTTTCAGGACATAAACGCAAGCCAGTATGAACTCATCCTTCTTCTGGCCGATTGGGGGGAGCGCAACCTCTTTGTTATTGGGGACCCTGACCAGGCCATCTACGGTTTTCGGGGGGCCGATGTTTCTTTCATCAGCCGTTTGTCAGGGGACTTTCCTGGTATGCGCGTTATACATCTGCCTGCGAGCTACCGGTGCCCGGATACCATTATGCGGCTTGCCGGCAGGGTCATGGGCAGGGGCGAGGCGATTGAGGGGAGGCTTGAACAGGTGACCGCTGACATCATCGAATGCCCGTCGGACCGCGCAGAGGCGGAATGGATAGCTTCACGGATTGAAGAGGCCATGGGCGGTGTCCGCAGCTTTTCCTTTGACAGCGGCATCGCCGATGGGCAATCCCCTGACGGGGTCATCAGTTTTTCAGATTTTGCTGTTCTCTGCCGCAGTTCCTTTATGTTCACAGTGATTGAGGAGTCCCTTGTCAATCATGGCATTGCATACCAGGTTGTAGGGAGTGAACCCTTTTACCGTTCCGAGCCGTACGCTTCTGCAATAGCGCGTTTGAAGAAATTTGAAAAGAAAGGTCTAATCTCTGCCTCCCTTGGTTTGATCATCGATGAAGCAGGAGCGTCTGATGACGGCACGCATTTCATGCTTGCCCAGAAACAGCGTCTCCTGGATTTCGCCGGTCAATTCGCCGATGATTATGAACGCTTTTTCAGGACCCTTTCCCTGCGCCAGGGGGCTGATGATCATAACCCGAAAGCGGAGGCGGTTTCACTCATGACAATACATGCAGCCAAGGGCCTTGAATTCACTACGGTCTTTATCCCCGGATGCGAAGATGGGATTATTCCGTTTGAATTATTCGGCGAAAACACCCCCGAAGGGCTTGCCGAAGAGGAGAGGCTTTTCTATGTCGCTATGACCAGGACACGCCGCAATCTCATCCTCACCCATGCTAAATCACGCTCGTACAAGGGCCGGGTATTGAAGCAGAAAAGGAGTCGTTTTCTCGACCTTTTTGAGAAAAAATTCATCAAAAATATCAAAATTCGCCTCTCTTTGAAAAAAAATAAAGACATTCAGCTTGATCTTTTTCCATAATTCATATAAATTATTGAAATGAAAATAGCCTATTCTGCCTTAAATGGGAAGATGTTTTTCTATATTTGATAAGGGGAATGGATTTCCCTTATTCAATTACTGAGGAGAAAATGAGATGTCAAAATCAAATCTGCTGGCCGCATGTATATCGATAGTATCATCCGTGTTTTTCCTGTCCGCTGACGCGGTACATGCTGAATTTTCAAACAGGCATCATGCGATTTGGCAGCAAACGGACGGCCAGAGCGTGATGGCCCGGGAAAATATTGAATATCCTGTTGAGATACTACTCGAAGAGGGGATGTATTCATTTAATAATACAGGGATGAAAAAATTCCACTTCAGGAGAATCTTCCGTATTCTTACACAGCGGGGTGTTAATGAATGGAATTCTGTTACGGCAACGTGGTACGACTGGTACCAGGAGAAACCGGTGATTACCGCAACAGTCACAGCGCCGGATGGTTCTATTGCAAAACTTGACCCCCGTACGCTTGGGGAGGTTGCGGATCGTCAGCAAACCGAAAATCTTTATACTGACAGGCGTACCATCAGCGGCCCCCTTCCGGCAGTGACTGTCGGGTCCAGGGTGGAAGAGGTATATGTATATAGTGACAAAAAGCCGTTTTTCAAAGGCGGAAATCAGGAGTGGTATTCTTTTCATCGGGGGATACCCATTCAGAAAAGCCGCATTGTCATTGAGTATCCTTCCGGCAGTTATTTTAACTACCGGTTGTTAGGATGTACCGGGACACCGGTGACCGGTGAGAAGAACGGGATAAAAACATTCACTCTCGAAATAAAGGACCTTTCGCCAATTGACAACCCGCCCATGTTTTTGCCGTCCGAAGGGGAATACTGGCGTTTTCTCGCTTTTACGACTGTAAAGTCATGGCAGGACGCCGCGCTCGAGTACGGGAAGATGGTTGATGAGCAGATGAAAGAATCGAGTCTTGTCGGCGGCACGGTGGAACGTATTCTGAAAGAAACCACGGATAAAAAAGATATTATAAAAAAAATTGTCGGTCACCTTCACAGCCTTGTCCGCTATACCGGCGTCGAATTCGGCGAAGCAGCCATTGTCCCCCGAAGCCCGGACGAGGTCCTGCGCAGAAAATACGGCGACTGTAAGGATAAGTCCGCCCTTCTGGTTGCCATGCTCGGGAAAGCCGGGATCAAGGCAAACATCGCGCTTCTTAAGGCCGGGTATGAGCTGGATGTGGATAAGAGCATCCCCGGCATTCAGGATTTCAACCATGCAATCGTATATATCGATTCCCCTTATAATCTCTGGATCGATCCGACTGCGGAATTTACCCCTGTCGGCGAACTTCCTCCGGCAGATCTCGAAAGAAACGCACTCGTCATAAAAAGCAACAGCGTGGGACTTGTGAAGACCCCCTCCAAAGATTCCGGGAGCAGCCGGATTGATTTGTCCCGCGAAGTCTTTATGTCTCACCTCGGTCAGCCGGTCATTGTTGAAAAAATGAACACGAGGGGGGCGTTCAGCACGTCGTACCGTTCATGGTTCAGGGAGGCCGGTGACAAGCAGATCAGGGAGGAGTTCATCACATACGCGAAAAATAATTTCAGCTCAGGCGATCTCATGGAGATGAATTATTCAAAGCCTGAAAACATGGATGAAAATTTTTTCTATTCCGTGAAAGTCGGCAAATGCTTCGGAGCATACACTGATCTTGACGAGGCGCTTGTTGAAATCGACCAGACTTTTATCATGAGTAAAATACCCGAGGAGATCATTGATTTTAAAAATTATACAGGCACTGAGGAGAAGGACAATTCACCCTGGAAGAACAGGGGCGTTGACCTTGTCCTGCCGGTCCCCCATATATATTCTTTTAGTTATCTGATACATACCCCGCCCGGGTTTGAAACTGTCGACCTCCCTAAAAACAGCATTGTGTCGGCAGGGCCTATGACGATAGAAAAAAAATTTTCAGCTGTTGGAAACGATATCTCTGCAGTTTTTACGCTCAATACCGGAAAAGGAAGATATACCCCCAGTGAAGTGGCTTTGCTTCGCAGCTCTTTGTACGACCTCCTGAAGGCAAAATATGTCGTCATCAAGTTAGCCTCCCGCAGTTCGAGGCTTATGGAACAGGGGAAGTATGGTGAAAGTCTGACCGGGCTTGACACCCTGATCCGTAGTTATCCCAAAGAAGCCGGGTACCTTATCAGGTCGGCGAATGTCCTCCTCTCAGCCGGGTTCCGCGATGCTGCTGTCCAGCGTCTGAATAAAGCCGTGGAACTCGATCCGAAATCGATTGAGGCGCAGATGATGCTGGGCTGGGCCAATCTTCACGATCCGTTCGGCAGGGAGATGCGCGGCTCATTCGAACTCGGCAAGGCGATCGATGCATATGACCGGGTTGTCAAAATCGATAAAACAGTCCCTAATGCCTGGCGGAACCTCGCCATCCTCCATGAATATGATAAAGACGGTGTGCGCTACAGCCGGCATGCGCAGATAGGCAAATCGATAGAATTTTACGACCAGTACCGGAAGAACATAAAAAAGGACGATCTTAACCTCAATTATCTCATTGCATTATATCATAATGGTAATTATGCGAAACTCGCCGAATCCCGCGAGCTCGTCGACGGTTCCTCGAGCGGATGGGCGGCGTACCTCACCGGGTTGGCTATCGTCAAGGGGCTCCCCGGGGTTTGGAATGAGATCGACTCAATTGCAACCGATAAAAAGCTCCGTTTCGAGATACTCGAGAATGTTGCATCAAATCTTGGTTTTGTGCGGCAGTACGAAATGGCATCTGAACTTATACGGCAGATCAGCACGCTTTCCCCGAACACCATTGATCTGCAGGCCAGGTCAAATTATCTTTCACGGATGAAGCGTTGGGAGGAGCTTACACTCAACGAAACCGGACCGGAGTCTGCGGTATACCGTTTTATGAAACTCATTATATTATATGAAGTCACCGATCAGGCGATCTCGGAAATATTTTCCAGACAGGTCCTCGACAGCAGTGACTTCAGGGAGAGCGTGAAAAGTTATGTGCAGAAGCAGAAGACTTCTGTCGACAGCAATTTCAGCGGGTCAAAGTCCCCTGCAGCGACCCTTGATGAGGTCCTTTCGATGATGAAGATTAAAACCGAGGGTGACGACACGATCGGCTGGCGCCTCACCGCATCTATCGACCTCATGAACAGTGAGAAAAACGCTGTTTTTTATGTAATTAAAGAGGGTGAAGGGTACCGCATAATTGATACGGCCGATACTGTTCCCAATGCCCTGGGGTTCATTGCCCTTGCCCATTGCAGCCGCGGGGATTTTAAGTCGGCATCCAGGATTCTGGACTGGGTGGCTGACCTCAATCCCGGTCCTTTCGGCAGTATATACGAGGCCCACCCGTTTTTTTACATTTATAAAAAAGGGGCGACAGACAAGGGGACGCTCCTTCTCTCATCCCATGTTCTTCTTTCCGGGATTGGTTCATATACCGCGGCCCTGAGAGAAATGCGGAAAGACGTTTCTGACAAGAGTGTCGGGATCCAGGTCGACCGATCGATCCTTGGCGGATTGCTCAATCAACGGCAGTTCGATGATGCACTGAAGGTCATTGACGAAATGATAAAGAATGGAGCGAAGGAGCCACTCCTGTACATGACACAGCTTGAGATTTTCGAAAGCCTTGGCCGCACCGAGACGATTCTGAATACGATTGACGGTTATATTGCCCAGTACCCGGACAACAGCGACCTGGTATATATGAAATCAGTCATCCTTGCCAATAATGGAAATTTAACGGAAGCGAAAAAAGTTATTTCTCAGGCGAATGAAAAGGGGATCGGTAACGCGGATGGATACAATCTTCTTGCATGGATCGGTCTTTTTACCAATGACAAAACGGAGGACCTCCTTAACCTTTCCATGAAATCAAACAAGATGACAGATTACACAAGACATCACCATCTCCACACACTCGCAACGATTTATGCGGAACAGGGGAAGGTGACTGAGGCCAAGCAGGTTATTTTCAAGATTCTTGAAAACGGGGGGAACAATGACCTCAAGGAAGTCGATATGTATATACTCGGACGCAATGCCGAAACACTCGGGCTTACTTCCATTGCGCGCGACATCTATGCTAAAATCAAACAGGATGAGAAGGAAAAACATCTTTCAGTGTATGAACTCACGCAGAAACGCCTGAAGCAGCTGGAAAAGTCAAAGCCGTAAACGAAAGGTGTTGACAGATGTTTTAATGAAGTCCACTGTGTACTTGATGTACATTGGCTTGTCTCGCCCACTGTCATTCCCGTACCCGCCTGCGCGAGTATAAACTACGGCGGGAATACATGTTTTAATGACGGTGCTGAAAAAAATAAGTCTGGTAAAATTCATTTTAATGAAACGAATAAACATCTTTTCCGGCCATACATATAGAGCGGCGGCAGTTGTAATCCTGACGGTGTCACTTTTTTTATCGGGATGTTCCAACAGCGTCATGAGTAAGGACCCCTTCGCGCTCTATATACATCTTGGCGCCGAACCGGATACATTGAACCTGATAACTTCCACCGATGCCTATGCAACCACAATTAATAGTCATATATATGAATCCCTGCTCGACCGAAACAAGGACACTCTGGAATTGTTTCCCCAATTGGCCGAGCGCTATACCATTTCTCCGGATAAACTGAAATTCAGGTTTTATCTTAAAAAGGGGGTACTTTGGAGCGACGGGATCGAATTCACTGCCGATGATATACTTTACTCATATAAAATAATGAAAGACCCCAAGGTCGCGAGCTCACACCTGAAGGTATATTATATCGATGTAAAAAACCTCAGGAAGATCGACAGGTATACGGTCGAGTTCGAATGTTCGCGTCAATATTATCTTGCCCTCGAGATGTGCGGTTCTATCCCCATTGTTCCGAAACATATCTTTGATGACGGGACCGATTTCAATAATCATAAAAACAGCCGTTTCCCGATAGGCACCGGGCCATACAAATTAAGCCGCTGGCTGACTGGCGACCGTATCGAGCTGGTGTTCAATGAGAAATTCCGCGGCCGCGTACCGGATATAAAAAAAATCGTCTACAAGGTTGTTGAAGAGGGGCACGTCGCCCTTCAGATGCTTATGAAGGGGGGCCTCGACGTCATGCAGCTCTCTTCTATTCAATGGATGCGTCAGACGAACTCAAAGAAATTCAACCAGAAGTTTTTCAAGTTAAAATATTTTCTTCCTCAGTACAGCTACATCGGCTGGAACGCACGCAAGCCCTATTTTCAGGACCGCAGGGTACGGCTGGCGCTCACCCACCTGATCAACAGGGAAAAAATCATGGAAAAGCTCAGTTTTGGGCTCGGCAAAGTAGTAAATGGGACCTTTTATATTTTAAGTAAAAGCTATAATAATGAATTCCCACCGTGGCCTTACGACCCGGCGAAAGGGAAGCTCCTCCTGAAACAGGCGGGATGGATCCAGTCCCAGAAAGATGGTTTTCTGTATAAGGACGGAAAAAAATTCACATTCGTGTTCAGCATCTCATCCGGTTCTGATACCGCCGAAAAGCTGGCCACAATATT
>JBFZEZ010000414.1:0-10992 GCA_041306585.1 Spirochaetota bacterium
TGTTTCAAAAGAGACCCTGGTCCGGGTTGAGGATTTTTCAAATATCATCGCCAATGACTTTCCCTCGAGCAGGCGGTCATTCCTGCCGGATTTCAGGCGTTTCTTGAGTTTCATCGTAAAAGCGAAAAGTTTTAGAATTTCATCCCTGCTGAGGTCGGTGACATCGAGCAGGTCTTTTGTATTAACCTTTGGTATTTTCACCTTTTTTTTCCTCGTTTATAAGAATATCTTCAAGAATTTTCATCCCTTCCTTGACAACTGCGAGGGGAATTACCAGGGGCGGCATTATCCTGATCACTTTTTCTGAGGTACAGTTTATGATGAGGCCCTTATCCAGTGCAGCGCTCACCACCTGGCTGCCGGGCCTTGTGAGTTCGAAGCCTATATGGAGCCCCATTCCCCTGATTTCTTTTATGTATGAAACTTTTTTCTGTATGGCCTTCAGACTCTGGAAGATGTATTCGCTCGATTTTTTTATGTTGGCATATACTGTTTTCTTGTTGAGTTCCTTAAGCACCGCAACAGCTGCCGCGCATGACATGTGATTCCCCCCGAATGTGGTGCCATGGGTACCTTTGGGAAAAAATTGAACAAGGGCGTCTTTCGTATGCAGGGCGCCGATCGGCAATCCAGCGCCGAGACCCTTGGCAAGGGTAATCGCATCAGGGGATATGCCGTAATGCTGGTAGGCAAAGGGTTTGCCGGTCCGGCCCATGCCGGTCTGGACCTCGTCGACGATGGTGAGTATACCCTTTTGTTTACAAAGGGCGAACAGTTCTTTCACGTAGTTTTTTTCCGCAACTTTGATGCCGCTTTCGCCCTGGATGAGTTCTATCAATATTGCTGCGATATTCGGATTTTTGTCCGCCTCTTCCCTGAAAGCATTAATATCATTGAAAGGAAGATACTTAAAGCCAGCCGGAAGGGGGCCGAATCCATCGTGGATTTTTTTCTGTGCAGTCGCTGACATGCTCCCCATGGTTCTGCCATGAAACGAGTCGTGGAAGGATATTATTTCATACCTGTCCGGTGATGTGGAAAGGCCGTATTTGCGGGCAAGCTTTATCGCCGCTTCGTTTGCCTCGGTCCCGCTGTTTACAAACAGCGTCTTGCCGGGGAAAGCGAGCCCTGAGATAAGCGCTGCCGCCTGTATCTGTTCGTTATTATAATACCAGTTTGATGAGTGCAGAATGCGATCAACCTGTGCATGCAGCGCCTTGCTGACAGCCGGATGGTTATAGCCGAGGTTTGATACTGCTATACCCGAAAAGAAATCTATGTATCGTTTGTTGTTCTGGTCAAAAAGGATTGACCCTTCACCGCGTGTAAAACAAACGGGGAGCCTGTCACCGTAATTCTGGAAGAGATATTTTTTATCTTCCTGCATGATTTTTTTCAGTTTTTTTGATTCCATGGCAACCTGCAACATATGGCGTAAAATGAAAAAATCGGGAACGAACCCGATTATTTTAAGGAAAAATTAATCATGTGAGAGAATGAAAATATGTCAATAAAAATATGGGCCTTTCCAAATAATTATTGTTGAGTTTTTTTGGAACACGTTCTATTTTATCTGATATTATTCAAGAGAGGAATGACAACCATGATCTATTTTGCAGTTTTGATCTGGCTTCTTTTTATGTGCGTTGTAATAGTCAATTCCCGAAAAAAGAAGGCCCCGCTTGTTGATTTCAGCAGGAAAGGATCAATCTTTATGAATCTTGTTTACTTTCTTTTTTTTACTTTAATGATAATGAATATTTTTATTATCATTATTAATTCTAATGTGATACCGTTTTTTACGTACTTCAGTTTTTGTCTCCCCAGTTGTGAAACCCTGCATCATCCTGCATTGTCCAGAATTCAGGATGATAAGGCGACTCTGATTGGCTTTCTTCATTCAAAATTTCATCCCTGTATATTCCATAGTCCGCTATATTCCCCGTTGCAATGGATAGGTTCCACACTGCTTTTTATCGGGTTTGTACTGTATCTGATTTCGATTCGTTTTTTTTCTGACAATTATTTTCCGTTTGTGGGGATCAAGAAAAATCAGACAATCTGCACAAGGGGGCCGTATAGATATATACGGCATCCGCTTTATTCATTTCAAATATTGATGATGTCGGGAACTGCCATGGTTTTTCAAAATTTTGTTTTTTTATTTCTGCCGGTTGTTTTTTATTTATTTTACAGGACCGCAAGGGAGGAAGAAAAAATATTAACTAAACATTTTAAGGAATATGCTGATTATATGCAAAGCACATGGCGGTTTGTCCCCTATGTTTTTTAGATGCGGACCGCATGAGCATATGTGTAATTTGTGACATGTAATATCCCTGTTCATATAATAATTCATATATACGTTTAAAACCTGAATCCGAGGGTCCCGTATATTGATATATACTGCATATGCTCGTTAGTATAAAAAATCCTTTCATAGGTTCCACCAAGAGCGATATGTATGATCGATACATCGAAGGCGAATGCGAGAGAGATGTTTATATTGGCATTCTTCGAATTTTTCTCGAAAGCGGGATCTTTGAAGGGATCTGAATTCGAGTTCATCGGATTTATAGTGACCGTGCTGAAGGTGATGCCTGCACCGAAACCTGCCAGGATTGTAAAAAATTTAATAGGTATGACCGCGTGAGCGTTTATGCGGCAGTTCCAACCCTCGAAATAGGAATTTGTCATCGTATCTTTTTTATCCGAATCAGTGGAGAAGTAGAGCAGGTCGGCCGATACACCGAACCATTTGATGGGGGTCACCATAACATACGGTCCGACGATTGCGGCGTCGTTATAGATATCTCTCCATTTTTCCAGGAAGAAGATGTAACCGCCATTCAGGCCTAATGATATTTTAGAAAGGCCGTTGTGGATTTTCATGAAGGGGGAGGATGAGAATTGGGTCTTGTTGCTCGAATCGAAGGACGATATTTCGGCATTGATCTTGGCGGTTAGATTGTCGATTGTCTGCTGGAATATTGCACCGACCTCAGTGCTGGTGTCGCTGAATTGAATGGCGCTTTTCCCCTTAATATTGACGATCTGAATGTCTATTGCTATTTTTTTCAGTCCTTCTTTCCCCTGGTCTTTTTCGTCCAGGTCAAAATTACTTGATCCGAGGATAACATAATCGAAATTTGCTGGCTCTGCATTGTAATTTTTCAATGAGTCAATAAACTTCTTTACCTCATTCTTGTTTTTATAGTCCCCTATTCGCGCGGGGCTTGCATTGTTGTTTTGAATGTCAACAGAACCGTTTTTTTGAAGACTTGTGCCGATCGTTTTTGGAATTATGATGGTGTAATAGAGAAATTTTCGAGCATTTTCATCGGTTTTTAAATTAAAAATAAGAACCCTTGTTTTTGCAGTATTCTGCTGTGCATGCAATACTGCCGATATTGATATGCATAAAAAAAATAAACCGATTATTGTGTTAATTTTTTTCTTCATAACATGTAAACTAGACGTAAACCTCGAGTGGAATTATTGTTATCATACGATTTGCAAGAATTTATCAACCTGACAGGTAAAAGTCAAGATAAAATTAGAATTGAATCATGTTGAATATGAACCGTTTATCTTCACATATTCATACGAGATGTCTGAAGTTATAATCGTGTAATCATGTTTTCCAGCTTGTATATGCAATGTCACAAGCAATTCTCTTTTATCGAGGACTTTCTTTAAATCTTCCGGGGGAATGACCTGCGGTACGCCGTTTAAAAGCAGTGGGATGTGGTCATAATAAATTGAAAGCTTTTCTTCAATTATAGTGGCCCCTGAATAGCCTGCTGCGCATGCGATGCGTCCCCAGTTAGGATCATTTCCAAAGAATGCTGTTTTCACGAGAAGGGATTCGGCAACAGACTTCCCGATTTTTTTTGCATCGACACTGGTTTTTGCGCCTTTAACGAGGATACGGATGAATTTCGTCGCTCCTTCGCCGTCAGATACAAGCATTTCAGCAAGCTTCAATAAAACATACTCAAGGGCTTCTTCGAACGCAGCCAAGTCGTTTTTATCCCTTATCGGTTTTTTTGATATCGGGGATAAAAGCAGGGCTGTATCATTTGTTGACATATCTCCGTCAATCGTTATGGCGTTCAGAGTTTTATTAATTATACGTTTAAAAATAACATCCATTTTTTTCTTATTAAGGGGGCAATCGGTCAGAATAAACGCAAGCATAGTGGCCATGTTCGGTGCGATCATACCCACTCCCTTTGCCGCTCCGCCGACCATGAATTCTCCTCTGCTTGTTGTAAATGATACCGTAATGGATTTCGGGACTGTATCCGTTGTCATAATGGCTTTTGGAATGAGTGAGCCGTTCCCCTGGTTAAGCGATCCCACCAGCGCCTCGTGAGATGACAACATTTTTTCAAGCGGGAGTTGCTGGCCGATTATTCCTGTAGATGCCATCAGTATGGAATCAGCAGGCGCATGCAGTTTTACGGCGATATCCCCCGTGAGGGATAGCACTGCTTCAAAACCCTGGTCCCCGGTACACGCATTTGCATTCGTAGCGTTTATCAATATTCCCCTGACAGGCGATCCAATTCTATTTCTCGATACTTTGACCGGCGCGGCGCATACTTTATTCGTTGTGAATACTCCGGAGGCATGACATGGTGAATCTGCTACTATCAGGGAGTAATCATATCTGTTTTCATAACGGATCCCGCACATTATAGAAGAAAATGAATACCCTGGAATCTTTTCAAGGCTGCCTTCTATGATTTTCATTAACATTTCTCCTGAATGAATATTTTTTTTATCATAAATGATTTTAATTTTTTTATTTTATTGACGATATTGAGGTTGTAAGTCTAATCTTCTTTTGATAATGATTAATATGATGCATTCAATGAATCATACTCTATTTTTAAATTGGGCGTTGTCAATAGATAATTATTGTTATTAATTATTAACATGGATAATTACGTGGATAATATCATTGAACACTTTGGGAAAGTCATTATTGTAAAGATGACCGGAAAATTTTATCTCGGGAATATTCAGCAGGTTGAAGAACTTTGGAACCGTGTGATCGAAAACGATCCCTCGGTAATCGGTATCGATTGTAAAAACCTGCTTTTTGTGGATTCTTCCGCTATCGGCACCCTTGTGAAATTTTTAAATAATACTGAAAAAGATAATATCCAGATGGTTTTTATCGATATATCAAAGTCGATTATTTCTATTTTTAAAAGGGCGAAGCTTAACACCATTTTTCGAATGATGAACAGGGATTCATTCGAAAGGGATTTTTTAAATAAACAGTAAAGTTAGTCAAGTCTCCTTACCCCCGTGGTTAATACTCCTTCATCTTTAACCGATAATAAAACTAATCTTAACTATTCAGCACATAGTATTCTGTATGATTAAATACATAAATATGCCAAATACTGGCCCCCTATATCCCCCAAAAGGGGACTTTACGAAATTCTTAATGTACATCATTTGTATGTTGTTTCTGCTGCTTCAGGCATCATGCGCGTCGATTTTTTTTCGCAATAACGGGGTGCACGACCAGGTATCCGGATCGGGCATTGTGAGTACCGCGGAGAAATACCTCGGGGTCAGATATAAACGGGGCGGTGTCACTCCGAAGGGATTTGACTGTTCCGGATATGTCCATTATGTATATGCACAACATGGGATTGATCTTCCCCGCTCTGCATCGGGGCAGTATTCATCGGGAACAAAGATCAGGCTCAGGAATGCACGGCCGGGTGACCTGATTTTTTTTCATACAAGCGGCAAATGGATTTCACATGTAGGGATCTATGCAGGAAATTTAAAGTTCATTCATGCTCCGCGTTCCGGCAAGCGCATCTGCTATACGAGCTTGAAGAACCGTTACTGGAAGAAGCGGTATGTCGGGGCGGCGACGTATCAGCATGGCCGAGGGTATCAGGTTTCCAATTTTTAAGCGTTCACCAGGGGAACGCTTAAAAACCAGTAGGTTGCGGGGAAGAGGGTGAGCTCCTGGTCTTCCAGTACCGGTATTTATAAAACCGCAATTAAGTATTTTTTAATATTATCTTCCATATTTTATATATTTCTTGACAGAAATTATATTAAGGGGATACTTTGAAACAAAGTTTTTGTTGGAAATTTTATGCGAATTGGGATTTATCCAGGATCATTTGACCCGTTAACTAAAGGTCACCTCGATATTATAGAGAGGGGATGCGGGTTATGCGATCGACTTATAGTTGCTGTTGCTAAAAATAGCGCAAAAGAGGCTTTATTCTCTGTTGAGGAGAGAATAGAGATAATCAATACCTGTTGCAAAGATTTTAAGAATATTGAAGTCGTTTCATTTAGTACATTACTTGTTGATTACTGTAAAGAAAAAGACGTAACGTTTATTTTACGTGGTTTGCGGTCAACAACCGATTTTGAATACGAGTATTCAATCGCAACAGTGAATAGAAATCTTGCTCCCGAAATAGAGACTATTTTTTTAATGACCAAAGCCGAGTACTTTTTTATCTCTTCAAATATGGCGAAAGATATCGCCAGTTATTTCGGCAACATTTCTTCTCTTGTTCCCCAATTCGTCGAACAAAAAATAAAACAAAAATTTGTTAAGTAATGGAACTCCCGTTGGATTTTCATTGAAAGTGTCTTTTGACTAAATTTTGCGTGCAAAAGGCATAAATGATAATCCAGGTTGGTTCCGGGCACTTGTAAAGTGTTATTCCATTGAAAGGGGAGGATTCTGATGTCTACAATCATATTAATTATTGCTCTCCCTGTGGTTGGAATTCTTGGATATGCCGCAAGGGCATATCTTGGAAAAATAAAACTAAATTCTGCTGAAGCAAAATCACAGCGGATTGTGCAGGATGCGATAAAAGATGCTGAAAATAAAAGAAAAGAACTTCTGATTGAGGCCAAAGATCAGCTCATTAAGGAAAAGAACCTTCTTGAGAAAGAAATGCGCGAAAGGCGCGTTGAACAGCAGCAGCTTGAGAAACGTCTGCTTGGGAAAGAGGAGTCTGTTGATAAGAAGCTTGAAACGATTGAAAGACGCGAAAAAGTTCTGAAGTTGAATGAACAGGAAAACCAGGAGAAAGAGGCTGAGCTTCAAAAGGAATTCGACCGTCACAAGAAAGAACTCGAGCGTATTTCCGGGATGACTTCTGATGAGGCCAAAAACCTGCTCCTCAAAAATCTTGAAAATGAAGTAAGATTTGATGCGACGAAGCTTATTAACAAAATTGAGGAAGAAGCACGAAGGACCGCGGACAAGAAGGCAAAAGAGATAATAATCACTGCGATACAGAGGAATGCGTCCGATTTCACCTCAGAGAGTACCATTACGACTGTTTCTCTTCCTTCAGATGAAATGAAGGGACGGATCATCGGCCGGGAAGGGAGGAACATCAGGACACTTGAAAACCTGACCGGGGTGGATATGATAATCGATGATACCCCTGAGGTTGTCGTGATTTCCGGTTTTGACCCGGTTCGCCGCGAGATCGCACGTCTCTCCCTTGAGAGATTAATCCAAAACGGCCGGATTCACCCTGCGCGAATCGAAGAGGTTGTTGAAAAAGTGACCCAGGAAATTGAGGAGTCGATGCTTGAAGAGGGTGAAAAAGCGGCATATGCCCTTGGGATACCCGGTATGAGCAAAGAAGCCCTCTATAATGTCGGGAAGCTCCGATACAGGACCAGCTACGGGCAGAACATGCTGGGGCACAGCATCGAAGTTGCGAATCTTTCCGGTGTTATAGCCGGTGAAATGAAGCTCGATGTGCAGCTCGCCAAGCGGGCGGGCCTGCTCCATGACATTGGCAAGGGTAGCATCGTCGAGGGTGAGGGTGCGCACGCGATTGTCGGGGCCGAGATGGCGAAGAAGTTCGGAGAAAGCGACAAGTGCGTGAATATCATTGCATCGCACCATAATGACCGCGAACCGGAATCATTCGAGGCCATGCTGATCCAGGTTGCAGACGCGATATCGGCTTCAAGGCCTGGCGCCCGCAAGGAGTCGCTTGATACGTATCTGAAGCGGCTCGAAAATCTGGAAAATATCGCCCTCAGCTTCAAAGGGGTCGAAAAATGTTACGCTATCCAGGCTGGCCGGGAGCTTCGCGTTATGGTTGACAACGATTTAGTGAGCGATGATCAGGCTGAGAAGATGGCGCGCGATATAGCGAATAAGATCGAGTCTGAATTGAAATATCCCGGGATTGTTCGTGTCACGGTAATCCGCGAGACGCGTATTATTGATTACGCCAAGTAAGGGGCGTCTTTGCATTGCGCCCTGGGGCCTTCGGGAAATACCAGATTTTACGGCACAGGAAGGGGGCTTATAGCCCCCTATTTATTTTTAAATAATTCTTGAATGCTGCAGCCCCGAATGATAATTGTGCTGTAATGTTAATTATAGAAAGGAATATATGAAAAATTCAATAACAGTCCTGGCTGTCGGCGACGTGGTCGGGAAGACCGGGAGATATATCCTTGAAAGCAAACTCCAGGGGCTTCGCGATACATACCGGATCGATATTGTTATCGTCAATGGTGAGAATGCCGCGGGTGGGCGGTCCATTACCCCTGATATTGCAGAGTCATTTCTCACGGGAGGGGTCGATGTCATTACTACCGGGAACCATGTGTGGGATAATAAAGACATCATGAAAATTATTGACCAGGAGCCGCGGTTGATCCGCCCTGCGAATTTTCCAGACGGGGTCCGGGGCAAGGGATATTATCTTTTCAATTACAAGGGATATTCGATATGCGTCATCAATCTCATGGGACGTACCCTGATGACGCCCATAGATTGTCCCTTCAGAAAATTCGATGAGATATACAAGGCGGTGCACGAAAAGGCACATGTCATAATAGTCGATTTCCATGCCGAAGCGACATCGGAAAAACGGGCTTTGGGCTGGTATGCAGACGGTAGGGCCTCGGTCGTATTCGGGACGCACACCCATGTTATGACCGCGGACGAGGAGATCCTTCCTCAAGGGACCGGGTATATAACCGATGTCGGCATGACCGGGGCATTTGATTCGGTCATCGGACTCAAAAAGGAGTTTGCGATAGATCGTTTTCTTTACCAGGTCAGAGACAAATTTGAAACAGCAACGGGAAATCCCAAAATCAACGCGATTTTGCTTGAGATCGGCAGCAATGGAAAAACGACCCGTATCGAACGGATTATCGTCTGAACTGTATGAACTTGTAGTCAAGCGTCCGGGCAGTGTATAGTATGATACTTGAAAAGATAACTAAAATACAAGAAATGAGAAAGCTCGACAGTGATGAACTGGAAGAGCTCGCTATAGAAGTCCGTGATTATATTATTGAAGTAATATCACAGAACGGGGGCCACCTGGCCTCAAGCCTCGGGGTCGTTGACCTCACGATTGCCCTCCACTACGCATTCAATACCCCTCACGACAGGCTGATCTGGGATGTAGGGCACCAGACATACGCCCATAAAATTCTCACCGGTCGAAGGGACTCATTCCCGACAATCCGCCAATATGGCGGGATCAGCGGGTTCCCGAAAATGAATGAATCTGAATTCGACACTTTTGACGTCGGTCACAGCAGCACAAGCCTCTCTCTGGCCCTTGGTTGTGCGGTCAGCCGGGACATTGAAAGGAAAAAGCACAAGGTCGTCGCCGTCATAGGCGATGGATCACTGACGGGGGGGATGGCGCTTGAAGCCCTGAATCATATGGGGCATGTGCAAAACGACATCATCATTATTCTCAATGATAATGAACATTCAATTTCCAAAAATGTGGGGGGGATTTCCCGTTATCTTACCAGGATAATCAGCGGTTCGCTGTACAATAAATTCCGCCTCCGCTCCATGGATCTTGTCCGTAAAATCCCGAAAATCGGTCCAGGCATGTATTCGTTCATGTACAGGTTTTTCCATATTTTCAAGGGGATGATCATACCGGGGCAGTTTTTTGAAGATCTGGGAATCCGCTATTTCGGCCCGGTAGACGGGCATAACATTGAAGAAATGATCGGCATCTTCAGGAGCCTCAAGGGGATACATTCAGGGCCAAAGATCGTGCATGTGATAACACAGAAAGGCCGCGGGTATATCCCTGCCGAGATGAACCCGTCCCGTTTCCATGGGATCGGACCTTTCGACAGGGCCACGGGGATTGAATTGGGCCACAGGAGCTTGAAGTCATATTCCGACATCGCCGGAGAGACACTGGCCCATCTCGCGAAGAAGGACAAAAGGATCGTTGCTATCACCGCTGCAATGAAGCTCGGTACAGGCCTTTCGGAGTTCGAGGTGCAAGCCCCGCGCAGGTTTTTTGATGTCGGTATTGCCGAGCAGCACGCAATCACATTTGCCGGGGCCCTCGCTTCGAACGGTATGCGCCCTTTTGTGTCGATATACTCAACATTTCTTCAGCGTGCCGTTGATCAGCTGATTCACGATATCGGGATCATGAATCTTCCGGTCAGGATACTGATTGACCGCGCGGGTATTGTCGGAAACGACGGCGAGACGCATCACGGTCTTTTTGATATTGCCATAATTAAAAATATCCCCAATTTTATTCTGCTCGCCCCCTCCAACAGTGAAGAACTGAGGGACATGATCCATTACGCGGCATCTTACGACAAAGGTCCTGTAGCGATCCGGTATCCGCGCGGGTTTGAAAGCGAACGCACTATCGACGTGACCAGGAGTAATCCGTTTAACATACAGAAGGTGCAGCTGCTGACCCGGGGCCGGGACATCGCCATTTTTACCTTTGGGGATATGGTTCTTCCGGCCCTTGAAGCGGGAAGGATACTCCGGGACCATGCTGTCTCAACTGCTGTCGTAAACCTCCTCACCATCAAACCCCTTGATGTGCAGGGAATTGACAGAGTTTTGAAAGAAGTACGATATTTCATCACCCTCGAAAACGGCATTATATCAGGGGGGGCCGGTGAATATCTCCTTTCAAAAATTAACGCGAAGTA
>JBFZEZ010000415.1:0-2601 GCA_041306585.1 Spirochaetota bacterium
ATATATGATAGGATTGATGTACGCCCTTTCCCTTTTAAGCTTCAGAGCCGTGAGAGGTGTGAGGGCGTTTTATTTTTTAAAAAGGAATTAATATAAAGCATGCATGCACACGGAGGAAATGTCCATTCATTCGAGCGCGGGAAAGGCATTCCGAAAAAAGAAATAATCGATTTCAGCTCCAGCATCAATCCGCTGGGTATCTCTGAAAAATTGAGAGAAGAAATTAATCGATCGATAAGCGAACTCGTGTTTTACCCTGATCCGGATTACACCGGGTGCCGTGAGAACATTGCCCGGTATCACGGGGTCAGAGCTGATTCGGTCATCGTTGGTAACGGGGCAACCGAGCTTATTTCGTTATACAGCCGCTCCATCGACTGCACAAGCGCCCTCGTTGTCGCGCCGACATATTCTGAATATGCACGTGCGCTGACGCGCGAGAAGATCGGCGTGACATATTTTTATCTTTCAGAAGCTGATCAATTCAATTTTGATGTCGGGTCGCTTAAAAAAAGCGTGACGCATGGATGCGGCGTTATTGTACTATGCTCTCCCAATAATCCGACGGGAAACAGTATAGGCCCTGACGGGCTTGCCGATATAACCGCATATGCCGCTTCGAAAGGGGCGCTGGTTTTTCTTGATGAATCTTTTCAGGAATTTGATGAATCAGCTGATAAAAATTTTTCATGTTCATTGGCAGGTGAGTACGATAACCTTTTCATACTCAGGTCACTCACGAAAATATTCGCCGTTCCAGGGATCAGACTCGGATATGCAATAACGCATAATAGCCGTTTGCATGAAAATTTCAGAAAGATGCGTGACCCGTGGAGCGTCAATGTCTTTGCCGCGAACGCTGTGCGTGCCGTTCTCGGGGACGGGGAGTATCTGGCGAGGAGCAGGGAATGGATCACAACTGAAAGATCATATCTGTTTGAACGGCTGTCGGCCATTTCCTGGCTCGAAGTCTTTCCTTCTGCGGCGAATTTTTTTCTTGTTAAAATCACAAACGGGATGACTGCAGCCGGGCTTCAGGAAATCCTGCTCATGGATAATATCCTGATCAGGGACGCGTCGAATTTTATCGGTCTTGACGAAAGCTTTTTCAGAATAGCAGTTAAGGACAGGGAGAGCAATGCGAAACTGGTGAATTCGCTTTTAATGCTTTCAGCAGACTGAGATATGTTTCAGGCAAAATGAATTGATAAAATATATTCAGTCTGCTATAATCAATCATGAAAATAGCGTGTAACTCTCTGACGGGATTTTAAAAACAATGGATAGAAATGTTATCAACATTGCTGACGTGCATGAAATTGACGACGATGAAACACCCATTATTTCGATGAGAGTGAATAGACCCCGGTATATGCTTTAGGGCTGCGTATATACTCTGCGCTCCGTTGTGCGAACACCTGCGAAGGCCCGTCCTCGGGGTTTATTTTCAGTGCCTCTTTGAATGCCTTCCGCGCCTCCGGCCATTTCTTTTTCCGGTACAGGTCCTTCCCGTCATTGTAGTATTCAAGTATTCTCATCATATCGGGGTCGGCCTTCCCCTTGTAGTCGATAAGCTCGTACACATAGATGGGCTCGAGCTTGCCGACCACGGTGATGCGGTCGAGCTGGCGGCACTCGAAGTCGTCACTTATCTGCTTATATGTGGTTTCCGATATCATAACGCTTGTCTTGTAGAACTTGTTCGCCCCTTCCAGGCGCGAGGCGAGGTTTACCGCGTCGCCCATGATGGTGTAGTCCATCCGCTGTTTAGAACCCATGTTCCCCACCCGCATACGACCCGTGTTCATGCCCATGCGCACCGAGAGGAGGGGCGCGTTTTTGGGTTTCCATACCTCCTCGCGCAGGACTGCCATGCGTTTCTGCATGTCCACCGCGGCCGCGCAGGCGTGGAAGGCGTGCCGTGGGTCGTCCATGGGCGCGCCATAGAAGGCGATGATGGCGTCGCCTTCGAACTTATCGATGGTGCCTGTGTGTCTCATGATGATATCGCACATCTCGGTAAGGTACTCGTTCAGAAGGCTCACGAGCTCGGTCGGGGTGAGTTTTTCCGAGAAGGTCGAGAACCCGGCAACATCGGAGAAAAACGCGGTGAGCTCTTTCTCCTCCCCTGAAAGCTCGATGGCCCCGCCGGAGTCGACCATCCTATCGATTACATGGGGCGAGAGGTACATGCCGAAGGCGTTCTTGATGTACCGCTTCTGCTTTTCCTCGAAGATGAAATTATACGAGCTGATGAGAAGGGCTATCGTTGCTATGGTCGAGAACGGGGCCACGATGTCGATCCAGTACCCGGCCAGCGCGAAAAGGAGGATGTCCACCAGCAGGAAAGCAACAATCAGCCCCGCGGTAAGGAGGACCGATCTGCCGGCGCTGTAATGCATGAAGAGCCACCAGACAAGAATCGAAAAAAGGATGATCAATAGTACCGATATTAAATCCGGCGCGCGGGTTATGAACTCACGTTGAATGATGGTGTTAGCCACATTCCCGTGGACGCCGACTAGGGGATACGTACCCAGGCTGTTCACCGGCACTGACCCGATATCCGTGGTGCTCGTGGCCGTGTGGCCGATGTAGATA
>JBFZEZ010000416.1:0-5879 GCA_041306585.1 Spirochaetota bacterium
CCATGAGGCTCACGCAGGTATCGTTCCCGATGGTTTTTGCCATCCATTCGAGGATGTCCTTTATCGAATCGATTTTTCCGGGGAGTACAAGGAGGCGCACTAATAGACCCCTGACAGCGCAGCCGTTTTCGATAACGAGGGTCCCGGTCTGCCGGTGCATTTCAATGATGGCCCTTTTCGCCCAAGCGGGATAATCGGGGGCATTCGAATACTTCTCAGCATCTGATGACGTCGCATATCGAAAGTCCGGAAGATAGATGTCGACCAGGCCGTCGACCATGCGCAGAGTATCGATTGTTTCGTAGGCGTTGCTGTTCCATACAATCGGAATGGCGAGACCGCGGTCGCGTGCAGTATGGATGGCTTCGGCTATAAGGGGAGTGTAGTGGCTCGGGGTCACCAGGTTTATGTTGTGGGCCTGCATCCCCTGAAGTTCGAGCATCATCTCCGCAAGTTCATCAGTGGTGAAATCGTCGCCGTGTCCGTACTGACTTATCGAATAATTTTGGCAGTACACGCACTTCATCGTGCAGTTCGAAAAGAATATTGTGCCGCTCCCTCTGGTACCGCTGATGACCGGTTCCTCCCAGTGATGGAGCTGGTGAATGTTCACCCGGACCGAGTCGGTGCTTTTGCAGAATCCGGTCGACCGGGTCCGGTCAACACCGCATCCGCGCGGGCACAGTGAGCAGGATTGGAGGATTGATGTAATTTCCGGTTTCATGTCCTTGATTGTTATTTCTTGCAACGTCATTCCCGTGTAGACGGGAATCTGTTCTTTCCCCAGGATGAATTGATGAAGCACATCCGGGTAATAGGATTATGCAACATTGTAATAATATGCAATAGAGGTTCGTCAAGTATTTTAATCGGGAGTTGAATCTAAGTAAAGTTTTGTAATTGCCCGTCTTACCCCTGGTTTTTGGGGAATTAGTAATTTTGGGAGCATTTTAATTTTCGGTTTGCATCAAAAATTCCTCATTTTCAAAAATATTATCAGCTTGATAAACGTCAGCAAGGTCGGAAATTGTTTTTTCCAGACCGAGGACCAAGCGGCCGGCACCGAAATGCGCTGCACGCGTTTAATCGGCTCAAGAAATGAATTCAACAAAAAACCATGATATATTGACAACGTGGTGACGGATTCGCGTATCCGCAGGGCTGAAAAAAACAATTTCCGACCGATTAAATGATTATCCTGAAAATTAAAATGCCTAGCTAATTTTTTAATCCCCGAGTATTTTTCTAATTGATTTCTGTAGTGCAGCATAATCCGATATCCATTTAATTCAAACAAGGCATAATCATGAAACAATTATTGAAAAAAATATTTCCTTTTCTTTTTCTGACATTTATAGTGCTCTATCATGCAATGTGGCATCTGACCCTGATCTTCGAGATGCCCGATATAAAAATTTCTGAAATTCGTCCGGCCTTTGTCGTGCTCGTCGATGTCTATATTCTGATTGCTTTTCTTTTTCTTGCCATGGTCTATTATCTCTTTCGTCCGGTTAAATCGGTTCTGCTGAAGAATCTTCTCTACATTAAAATCATGGTTGTATCTTTTTTTCTTACCGGCATCCGGGTGTTGGACTGGGGGACTGTGTATTTCGGCGGGAAGCATGTTGACAATAATTTCTGGTACCATGCTTTTTATGTTGATGGGACCTCATTTTTTTTTACAAAGATCGCTGTTATCGTGATTTCGAGTTTCCTGTTTTTTTATATCGTATTCGCTAAGTTGCTCGCAACCTACATCCGCGCCATCCCTTCGATTACCCCTGAATTTCGGGGTGACATGCGCCCGAATGTAATCCTTTTCGCATGTTTAATCCTGGTGGTTAATATTCCCTTGGTATTCGGTTTTTCTTCAGATGCGACCCCTGCAAAAATTCAATATGCCGAAATACCTGAAATTAAAGTAATAGGCTCTTTCGTCGACTATGTCGCGTTCCCCAATCGTATGGACGAAGTCAAGCTCGATGCGGCGGTTATTGAGAAGCTCAAAAAGTGCGGGATCGTGGTAAATCAAAAGGATCGTTTTCCCCTTTTGAAGAAGAGCATTTATCTGGACCCTGCCAACCGGGCGGTCAATAAGCCCCGCATCAGCGGTAAAACCAATTTTATTATTGTTTTTCTTGAGTCGTTCGACCAGATTTTTTTAGATGAAGAACGGCACGGCTATAAAGGCCTTACCCCCAATGTGCATGAAGTTATGAAGGAATCATACCAGTTCACGAATATGCACAGCGCCGCGTACCCGACTGAGCGGGGTATGTTGGCCACCCTCGGTTCAACCCTCTATCTGCTTGACCGACTGAAAGGCCCCCACGCTAAATTGAAGCCGCCGATTCCTTGTAAGTTATATCTTCTGTCTGATATTCTTAAAACGCGCGGTTATACGAATATCCATGTGAAAGGCGGGAGCGGGGTTTTCGGCAGCATACGGAGCTCTTTCATCAACAAGCAGAGTTACGATGAATTCTACGCGTGGGAGAGCGTCGAGCTGCAGATGCATGTCAAAGGGGGGCGCAAGCAGGGGTGGGGGCTCCGCGACGATGATGTTTTCGATTTCGCGGCGTCACTCATGAGGGAGAACAAGATACAGGAACCATTTATGCTGACTATAAATTCGCTGGATATGCACCCCCCGTACGATCCGGCGCATACGCATCCCAACGCGAAAGGGATCAACCTGTTTAATGCTATTTACAACACTGACCGCGGATTCGGCGTGTTGTGGAATTACTTCAAAAATTCAAGGTACAGGGACAACACCGTGCTCATTATCACCTGCGACCATGCGATGGGCCTCGGGAAGGAGCTGAAAGAATTTTTCGCTGCAATCGACCATACAGCTGATATGTATTGCGATATTATCCCCTGTTTATTCCTTTTTCCGGGAGACAATCCCTGGAAAGGAAAGACGAACAATACCCCGTGTTCGAACCTCGACATAACGCCCACTATTCTCGATATGATGGATATCGATGTCGAGAATCCCTTCATCGGACTCTCTGTCCTTTCTGACCGGCGAAAATATCCCAATGCGCTTACTTCATATTATACGGTGGGATACCCGCCTGTAGACGAGCGCCTGACACCGGCCGATCGGGCTGCCATTCGTGCAATCGGATGGACTCGGGAAGACCAGGAGATGTTTACGGACTACATGAATAAGCTCGTCCTGAACAGAATGATTTTTCCGGATGAAAAGGAGAAGGATAAAAAGTGATTTATTTTGCGAAATGATCAAGGATCGCCTTGACCAACCCGTCGATGGTATGTTCTTCTGATTCGATTGCGACTGTGAAGCCCAATTCGCGGGCGGTTTCAGCCGTAACCGGACCGATGGCTGCGCACAGAATCCCCTCTGAAATGCCGACATTAAGCCCCTCGAGCACCCGTGCGAAATTGCGTGCTGTGGATGAGCTTGTAAATGTAATAATGTCGTAACCGCCGCTGCTCAGTGTCTCTTTCACGGCAGGCCGGTCGTCGAGGTTTTCCTCGATAGTGCGGTACACCGTTACATCCTCAACCCTATATGCCCCTCGTGCAGTGAGCCCTTGGGCAAGGTCCGGCGGGGCAATATCCGCCCGAGGGAGGAGAAATGATTTCCCTTGTATTTGGTTGTTCCCCGAGAGTTCTTCTATTATACGGTCGCTGACATACTTTTCCGGGATAAGGTCGGGCTCAATCCCCCGCCCGCGCAATGTCTCGGCTGTTGCGGGACCAATGGCGCATATTTTTCTCCCCGATAGCCAGCGGGAGTCGTACCCTGCGGCCCGGAGGAATGTAAAAAAGTGACTGACCCCGTTGGCTGATGTGAACAGTATCCAGTCGTAGATCCCGATATTCTCTATGTGCCAGATTATATCGTCACGGTCAGGCGGGGCAATTTTTATCGATGGGGCTTCAATAACGGATGCCCCAAGCGATGTGAGTTTCGCGACGAGTTCCGAAGCCTGTTCGCGGGCCCGCGTCACAACGATTGTTTTTCCGAAAAGGGGACGTGTTTCGAACCAGTTGATCTTTTCGCGCAATGACACAACATCACCGACAATTATAATGGATGGCGGGGTGATCTTTGCCTGTTCAACTTTTTCGATGATCGTTTCCAGTGTTCCTGTGATGACTTGCTGGGTCGGGTAGGTCCCGCCGCGGATCACAGCTATCGGGGTCGATGCGGGCCTGTCGTTTTTAATCAATTCATGAACAATGAGAGGGAGGTTTTTTACCCCCATGAGGAAAACCAGGGTCTGCACACCTGTGGCCAATTTCTCCCAGTTGATATCGCTTTCCTCTTTGGTGGGGTCTTCATGGCCGGTAATGAATGCTACCGATGCCGCTATGCCGCGGTGGGTCACCGGGATACCGGCATATGCCGGGACAGCATATGCTGACGAAATGCCATTCACGACCTCGAACGGGACGCCCCGCTCAACAAGGTGGAGGGCCTCTTCACCCCCGCGTCCGAATATGTAGGGGTCTCCCCCTTTCAGCCTGACAACGATTTTATCTTCAAGGGCTTTCACGGCCAGGAGTTCGTTGATGTCTTCCTGTCTAAGGGTATGGTTCGCGCTCATTTTACCGACGAAAATTTTCTCACACCCGGCAGGGCAATGTCTATCGATGATGGCCGGATTCACCAGGTTGTCGTACACGAGCACCTGCGCCTGCTCGATACATTCCATCGCGCGGATTGTGAGGAGCCCATAATCGCCGGGGCCTGCGCCTATAAGATATACCATTCCGATATGTGCCATTATTTTTATCCTTAAATCATAATTCAGATTGTACAAAAAACCTTTTCGTGTGAGTTAAAAAGTTGATAAAAATTTTGCAAGCAAAAATTTTAAGAAATAAATCGGCCATAAATTTCATCAAGTATTTTTTTCCCCCCCATATCAAGGAGTTTCTGCGCAAGTTTTTCCCCGAGGCTGGAGAAATCTTTCGGATCCCCGCTGATAGTGTCCCTGAACATCTCCCTTCCGTCGAGTGATGCGATCAAACCGGTCATAGTGAGGCTGTTCCCTGTAATGCATGCATTTCCGGCGATCGGGACCTGGCATCCCCCTTCAAGGGCGGCCATGAATGAGCGTTCGCAGAATATCGCCTGTGCTGTGATCTCGTCGTGGAGGGGTTTAATTATTGAAACGGTCGCCGCGTCATCTGACCTTATTTCGATGGCAAGGGCAGCCTGTCCGACTGCCGGTATTATATGTTCGACAGGTATGATGTCTGAGATTATCTCATGCATGCCAAGTCGGTCTATCCCCGCATACGCGAGAATTATACCGCACATCCCGTCAGATTCATGCATCTTCCGAAGTCTTGTCTGAACATTCCCGCGAATGTCGACAATCGTGATTCCCGGCACCCTGGCAAGGACCTGGGACCTGCGGCGTAGACTGCTTGTTGCTATGATGTCACCGGCCGTCAGTCCGCTGAATTTTTTATTCCCCTTTGCAATAAACACGTCGCGTTCGTCGAGACGTTTCGTGACAGCCCCGACTGTCAGTCCTTCCGGGAGCGAGGTCGGCATGTCCTTCATCGAATGCACGGCGAGGTCGATCGTGCCGGCTATGAGCTCCGCCTCAATCTCCTTTGTGAACAGACCCTTATCGCCGATTTTAGAGAGGGGCGCATCAAGTATCTTATCGCCGGTTGTTTTGATGATCGTCAATTCGAATGTCCGGTCAGGATGCCGGCTCCGGAGTTCGTCCCTGATTGATTCTGCCTGGACCAGGGCAAGTCTGCTCCCCCGGGTCCCGATTTTTATTGTGTGCATTGAATGTCCATATTGTTTAATTTATTACTGCCGCTTCAGCTTTTGCAATTTCCCCCTAAATCCCCCAAAGGCTAACAACTACCCACAT
>JBFZEZ010000417.1:0-4367 GCA_041306585.1 Spirochaetota bacterium
TAAATTTTCAATTTTCTTCTCGTCAATATCAATGCATATAACATCATTACCCATTTCAGCAAAACACGTGCCCGTTACAAGCCCAACATACCCACTTCCAATAACGGCTATTTTCATTGAATCCTCCAAGGATATAAAATCCAATTTATTGAATAAGTACACAATCTATTCCACTTTCAAATGTCAAGAATTTTTAGCTTCAATGTCAATCGACACTATTAAGTCGTCATTCTTATTGGTATGATTATAAAAAAATTCTTGCATAAAGGCCGTAATCATGATTCAATAAAAATAGTATATTGTACTAAAAAGATGGATTCCCGCTGTAGTTTATACTCGCGAAGGCGGGTACGGGAATGACAGTGGTGAAGAATATCATCAAATTACAAGTATATATAATGAATAATTAATGTCCCAAAAAAAACATTTTAATGATAAACAAATGCAGTCGACTAATATACTAATGAAAAGAAAACTTTTATTTGAAGTCTATTCGGTGTACGATCCCATTATGCAGTACGCCTACCCGATTCCCGACCGCAAGATCAGGAAGCTAGAGGAATTGGGGATCAAGACTATTTTCGTTTTTTCATCAGAACCGGTTGATCATGAGGCATTTCTCCAACTCATAAACCGATACAAGTACGCTGGTTTCGATGTCAAGCTGAACCACCTCGACACCCTGGGCCCGGAACAGATTCCCGCAGTCCATACAATAGTTGAGGATATTTATACGGCCTTCAAGCATGGCGGATGCCTGATGATTTCATACGGCAGGAGTTTTGCCCTCACCATTATCAGTTGTTTCTATATATCCAGGGGGAAAGATCCAAAAGATGCGATTGAAAGCGTCCGCAAACTCTCCATGCGCCTCATCGACAATGAACATGAACTGGCATTCCTGAATGATTTTCATAAATACATCAAAACAGGCAGTGATAATTCTGAAACTGCAAAAATGAATACATTGCCGGGGAGCATCTCCGAAATCCAGAAACCTGCCGGACACAAGCCTGAAAAAAAACCCGCACAGGGGAAACCTGCGCCCGACCAGCAGGCTCTGACCCTTGACGAATTCGAAAGCGGGAGCATGAATCTGGACGATTCCATACCCCTCCTTGAAACCGCCAACATGAACCTTGAAGAGTTCGAGGAGGTCAAGCAGTCTCAAGGAGAGGAAGAGCTTACCCTGGAAAAAAACGTACCGAGAGCGCCGGCTGAAACAGCGGAGATACCTGCTGTTGCGGCAGCCCCTGCACCCCAGCCGGCGAAAATTAAGGCCCCTCCCCCTCCGGAAAATGAAGAACAAGTTGAACCGGAGAGAGAAATTAAGACAGAAAAACCTGTTGCCATGACCGGCGGAAAATTCTATGAATCCATCCGCTTTAAAATGATATCGATCATATCGCTCATCATCATCGTGTCTCTTTCGATGATGATATTCCTGGCTACTTACTTTTTTAAAGGATATAACACCCTGAAAGTCCAGGAGAGCAACCTCACAATATCGGATGTGACAGCGCAGAAAATCGAGGCGGAGGTTGATAAGCGGAAATTCATCGCAACCGCGATGCTGAAGAAGACACAGCAGGACACAGACCACGACGTCCTCTTTGCCGGTTTCGCGTCCCCCGAAGGGGGAAACGGGGTAACATTCACTCAAAATGCATATAACGATCCGCTCATAGCGCGGATGCAGACGACACCGGCAAAAATTCAGGAAATCATGGCTGCCCAGGGGAAGGTTTTCGCCCGATCGTTCAACGGCGAAAACGTCATACACAACATATCGCAGCCGTTCAACTCACCCGTGGCCGTGCTGAGCTTCCCGGCTACGAAAAATGCAGCCGGCCAGATAAACTCGATCATGGTCAACGTCATCAATCTCGAAGTGCTCCTCAAGGCATTCCGTTCGGCGGGGATCGTCAAATCGTTCATGATCAACGACAAGGGGGAGATCATAGCGCATCCGGAGACTGCGATTGTGCTTTCCGGCGGGAACTACATCAATCTCCCCATCGTAAAGGAGATGCTGAAGAGCAAGGTCAACAACGGGCAGACCAACTATAAAGACGAAAACGGGCTCACGAACCTCGGTTCCTATAAAAAAATCCCGTCGATCGGGTGCGGTATTATTTCGTACGTCTCGGAAGAAAAGGCGTTCGAAGAAGTGTACAATATCCAACGCAGAAACTTATACCTCATGATCATCGTAGTCACGGCAGCGATCCTTATTATTTACTTCTTTGCCAAAAGCCTTACAACACCGATCCTGGTGCTGGTCGGCGCTGCGAGAAAAATTAAGGGGGGAGACTACAAGGTCACGATCCGCGCAACAACGCGTGATGAAATCGGGGTGCTTACGGGCACATTCACCGAAATGGCCCAGGGCCTGGAGGAGAGGGAAAAAATAAAAAGCGCATTCGGCAAATTTGTAAACAAGGAGATCGCCGAGGCGGCCATGAAGGGGGAACTTAAGCTCGGGGGCGAGCGCAAAGAAGTCGCTGTCTTCTTCTCGGACATCAGGTCGTTTACCTCGATATCTGAAAAACTCGAGCCGGAAGAGGTCGTAGAATTTCTGAACCAATACATGACGAAGATGGTGCAGTGCATCGACAGGACCTCGGGGGTCGTCGACAAGTTCATCGGGGACGCGATCATGGCGGTGTGGGGCACCCCCATTTCACACGGAAACGACACCGAGAATGCCGTTAACGCGGCCCTCCAGATGCGGGAGGACCTCATCCTCTTCAACGAATGGCGAGGAAAAGACGAGAAGCACCCGCTCATACACATCGGATGCGGCATCAACTCGGGTCCTGTGCTCGCCGGCCAGATCGGATCTGACAACAGAATGGAATACACCGTCATCGGCGACACGGTCAACCTTGCATCAAGGGTCGAATCCCTGAATAAGCCATTCGGTACCGATATCCTCATCAGCAGCGATTCATACGAAAAGGTCAGTGACATCTTCGCGGTGGAGAAGATGCAGAAAATCAAAGTCAAAGGAAAGGAGGATCCCCAGCAGATTTACGCGGTGCTCGGCAGGCTGGACGATCCGAACCGGTCCCAATCCCTTGCGGAACTCCAAAAGAGGGTCGGCATCAAACCCAAGGGCGGAGAAGGGAAAAGCGGCGAACCGATCGACATCGAGGAAGGTGAAGTAAAATATGAGATTCTCGAAGAGTGATCTTCTGGTCGTCGGCATCGGGGCGGCCGTCATCACCACCTTCGCGCTCCTCTTCTATGCAGACATCACCCGCAGGGCTGCCGGGGGTGGAGAAGAAGTCGTCGGCAAAATAGTATTCAGAAAGAAAATCGCCCAGCGAAAATACTCCTCCCAGGTGGTATGGGACGAACTTGAGCAGAACTCCCCGGTATACAACTTCGACACCCTCAGAACTGCCGACATGTCGGAAGCGTCGATCCATTTAAACGACGGCACAAAAATTTCGCTCAACGAAAACAGCATGATACTGCTCGAGCTTACAAAGAATGAACTCAACATCAAGTTCACCCAGGGTTCCATCAGCGCAAAACGGGATGAAGTAAAAGGAAAAGACATCAAGCAGGTCAAAATCCAGTCTGAAAACACGACGATATCAATCGATAAAAGCGACATCAACATGAACAAGACCAAAGGTAAAGAGCTGAACCTGACGGTCCTCAAGGGGGACGCGAAGATATCGAGCGGCAACAAGGAACAGGTGGTCAAGGAAAACCAGCAGGTTGTGGCGACGGCTGATGAAGTGAAAATATATCCCCTAAGCCTCATACTGATCGACCCACAGCCGCAGGCCCATTACATGACCCGCGGGGCCAGGAGGAATATCCCCTTCTCATGGAAACCGGTTGATAAAAAAAACAACCTTTTCCTGGAGATTGCCGTGGACGCGTCATTTAACAAAGTCCGGCAAAGCGTCAGGGTGAACGCCGACAGGGCTGCCCTGGACCTCGCCGACGGCATCTACTACTGGCGCATCAAGGGGGTCCACTTCCAGACAAAAAAACTCGAATTCAGCGAGGCCAGGCGCTTGACTATCACACGGGACGATCCCGTCGCGCTCATGTCGCCGCCGAATAACGCGTCTGTGACGTATAATACGGAAAAACCGATGATCAACTTCAAATGGAGCAGGAGCCCCGACAGCGCCGAGTACCGCCTCATGGTGTCGCGGGACCAGGGCATGTCAAAGCCGGCTTTTGCCTCCACGCTCAGCGATACAGCCATAGCCGTCGACACCCTCGAAAACGGGACCTACTTCTGGAAAGTCGACAAGGTCACGAACGTCAGCGGTGAAACAATTACCACTCCGAGCGTATCGTACCGGCTCGTAATCCAAAAAACACGAAACGTGGAGCCG
>JBFZEZ010000418.1:0-4888 GCA_041306585.1 Spirochaetota bacterium
TTGATCTTTTGAAATAATTGGACTTTTTGCGGGGTCAGAGCATGTTAAAAAAGTCAAAAAAACAGATAAAAAGTAATCGCATGTATAAAAAATCATTATTAAATCTTTCATAAATTGACGATCAAATCTTATATGGGAAAGAATGCATATTTTTTGCATGTTTGCTTATGTTTAATGGTGGTTCCGTCAACTCTGAAATGGCTATCAGAGAGCATTGTTTTATGCAGATATATACTCTTTTGTTGTAATTTTTTGTAAAAGATAGATGAAAAAGATTAATATTCATTCAAAATTAAACCGCATCACACTACTTTTTGTTGCGACGGTGACGCTTGTTTTTCACAATGAGGTTTACGCAAAAACAGTTGAAATAAGTGATGATATTCAGCGTGGAGTAAAGGGCTTTTACGGGCTGTCGCTGGGATCTTTTTTTGAAATGTACCCCCATGAATTTGGGGCTGTACTGTATTCAAGGAAAATTTTTCAATGTAACCTGCCGAAGAAACACAGGATATATCCCGAATTCAGGGTTGGGTGGTTATATAGCCCGAATGTCGTGGAATCAGGGAGTGCGTTGAATCTCATACCGTTTCAGGCAAATTTTTTCTGGGATTGGGAAAAGCTGCATTTTGAAACCCGGGCGGGAGAATTATCAATAAACCCGTTTCTTGGTGCAGGAGTCTACTTCATCAATTTCCAAAGCCTTGTGTCAAACGTTTCAGGGGGAGGGGTCGGATACCAGGTAGGGCTTAATTTTGAGTATTCCCATCCCGGGATGAAGTATTTTTACATCGATATTGGTATTGAACATCAGATGATATTCGACTTCAGCACATACCTTCCCAACCTGGTATTCAACATCGGAATCGGCTATAATTTCGGTAAAAAGATCGCGGAAGGGAAGACCCGCGTCGAGAAAGACCAGCTCCAGAAGTATCTTGACGATCTGGAGAGCAATGACGAAAAACTGATTAGCAGTGCATGTATCTGGCTGGGGAATAGGGGAGTGGTCCTCGCCATGCCGCGCTTGATTCAGCTTTTGAAAACAGATGAACGGTATAGTGTAAGGAATTACGCGGCAGTCGGACTCGGGCTTATCGGGGACAGGCGCGGGCTTGCGCCCCTCCTTGAAGCGGCCCTGCATGATGAGAATTCAACTGTGCAATATACGTGTGTTATATCGATATCCCGAATCGGCCCGACCATATCAGTGAAGAAGGCGCTTCGCGATGCAAAAAATAAATTCACCGATCCGATGATTGTGGATTATATTGAAAAAATGGAGTGATGAAGTATACTTATTTTTTTAAGGCCCCTGAAAACGGCGGGATGACCAGAAGCTGCCCAGGATAGATAAAATCGGGATCTTTGATTGTGTCCCTGTTTGCCCGGTATATTAACTGCCAGACCTCCTTGACCCCATAGAATTTGATTGATATGCGCTGGAGGGTTTCCGCATGCTTCGGATTGTATTTGACCCTGTAATACCGTACTGCCTGTAATGGTTTCTTTTTTTGTTTTTTGATACTTTCAGGTTCATTAAGGTATGAGAGCAATGAGAGCGCCTTGCTGATTGCCGTGATGGATTCACGGTAAAACCCGCTTTCATAGAGATTTTTTCCGTCTGTCATTTGTTCATCGATATTACTCAGGAGTGTTTTTTCATATTCCTGGGTTGCTTTGCCGCGGGTCTGGCTGAGAATGTTTTCAGCGGTTTTAATTTTTCGGAAGGCAAGTTCTCTGAGCTCATCCGATTTCGGCTGATCTTTTTTCCCGGATTTTGCTGATAATAGGGTGATCATATCAAGGATTATTTCAGCGGCGCTGTCGATTTTTTTGATTGAATCTTTGTATGATTCCGCATTGTATAGGTCCTTTCCTTCCTCCAGGAGCGCGGTCGCGCCTTTCAGTTCCTCTTCAAATGTCCTGGTATCAAAATTTTTTGAGATATGGGCGAGGGCTTTATCAGCATTCGCAATTTTTTCAGAAGCCAACCCTTTCATCGTTTTATTCCAGCCCATGGCCAGCAGAGTGCGTGCTTCTTTTATCCTGCCGTTACAGTCTTTTATTTTATTCTGCTCGATGTCGCGGTTTGCTTTTTCAAGGATTTTGCCGATTGACTCGATTTCAATCTGGGCGAATTCGCTGCCGCGGTTTAACTTAAGCTCAGTCACGTCAGATCGGATCCTCCCAATTTCATCGATGATTTCCGGTATATACTCGAAAGATTTTTTTTGTGCATTTTTTCCCTTTTTTATTGCGTCAAGGGATGTAATATACGACTCCCAGTATTCCTGTTCTTTTATGAGTGTCTCTGCTTTTGAAACGAGGTATCTCGATTTTCCGAATTCTTCAAAGGCGTATGTTTCAGCGTCAGCAGATTCAGCATCCGCTATACATTTTTTCGCTTCTTCAAGCATATCGGCTGAGAGGGGAGGGAGAGAAATCTCTATCGATTTTGCTGCATATTTGATCGATTTTTCAGCATTTTCACTTGCTCTGTCGATGTTTTTCTTTTTTATCTCATCATGACACTTTAAAGAAAATTCATTGGCCAGCCTTAACTCTTCAGGGGCATACTTGATTGCCCCCACCTCAGCAGCCCGGGCCAGCTTCATTTTCATTATAGACATGTCTTCGACCGGAATTTTGAGATCGCAAGATAAAAATACCAACACTATTAGAAGGGCTGTGCAGGGGAATGAATAAAATTTAATTTGCTTTATCATGTTTCAATAATTATATTAAATAGTATATCACAGTTTAAATTATTTGTCAACTCTTTATGGTGATTCCGCGTTATTGCTGAGGCTTTATAACATTTGATGCTTGATTTTTTGAATCATCAGGGGTATGATGTATCTAATGCAATGGTTATTGACATGTTTTTTTATCATGGTGGCGATTCACCTTCATGCTCTTCCTGAAGCAGTGATCGATCAGACCCCTGATGATATCATAAGGACGCAGATCGTGAACACCGCGATGGAGTATCAGGGCACGGAATACAGCTATGGAGGGATGATGGACCGCGGCTTTGACTGTTCCGGTTTTGTCCGTTATATTTATGGCAAATACGGTATCAGTCTACCGAGAAAGTCGGCAGACCAATATCAGCGCGGCACTCGGGTACCCTTTAAAAATGCTAAACATGGAGATCTTGTTTTTTTCAATATTTATGGGTCACGAGTATCCCATGTGGGGATATACCTCGGGGACTACCGATTTATTCACTCTCCCCGGGAGGGGAAGAGGGTTTCCATCAGCCAGCTGACTGACGAGTATTGGAAAACACGTTTCGTCGGGATTGTCTGCTATTTAAAAGCCTGTTCTGAATGAGATGAATATAGTATGACAGCAGCTTGCAATGATTTCACCAGATTGCCAGATAATGGTGTTTCATATGCAATCATAACCTTATTTTTACAGGCTGCCATAATATTCTTGATTATTTTATCGGACGGATGCATATGTATGATAGGGTGACCAGGGGTCTCAATTTTTTTTTTATACTTACTAACTCATACACTGTGGATGGCGCATAATGGCATTACATGTTGAAAAAAACATTTTAGAGATTTTAAATGGCATACCTATTTTCAGGAATTTTACTGATGAGGAATTCATGAATATCCTCCCGTTGCTTCAGCCGATATCCTATCCCGCTGATGCAATAATAATCAGAGAGGGGGCGAAGGGCGATTCCATGTTTATTGTTGTTGAAGGAAAAGTCAAGATTTCGAAGTCCGTTCAGGAGAACGAGGAAATACTGATTGATTATCTCTACTCGGGGGCGTATTTTGGCGACTTCTCCCTGATTGACAATATGCTCCGGTCTGCAAATGTTACCGCGCTGTCTGACACCGAGACATTGAACTTAGCGAAAGACGATTTTGACAAGCTTCTCGCTGATAATATCAATATATCAAACAAGTTTTATAAAAACTGCCTTGAGCATACCTTTACACGGTTCAGGAATATTATTTCGAATTTTACCTCGTCCCAGCATATGCTTAATGTAAAATCATCGGCCCTTGATGAGATCAACCGTGACCTTTCTGCAGCACGGAAGATACAGCGGTATTTCATCAATACCGATCTTCTCGAAAGTAATACCGGCATGATGCACAATTTGAATGTATCATATGTTTATAATCCGTCGATAGATATCGGAGGGGATTTTTTGAACATCCTCGATCTCGGAAATGATCGCATAGGTATTTTAATCGCCGACTTTATGGGACATGGTATAACTGCAGCCCTCGGTACAGGTGTCCTCAGAAGCGCCTTGTCTATTTATATCAGTGAACACGGGAATGATCCTGTTAACCTGCTCAAACTGCTCAATAATCATTTTCTTGACGTCATACCAAATCTGTATGCTACTTGTTATTATGCGATAATCGATCTCAAACAGAAGAAAATTATTTTATCAAAAGCAGGCCACCCTCATCCGCTCATATGGAAACATGCAATAAATGACTTTCTTGCGTTCGATTGTATCGGGACAGGCATGGGGTTCATCAGGGAGGCGAAATTCGGGTCCCTTGAATTCTCCTACGAACCGGGCGACAAGGTCCTTTTTTTCACTGACGGTGTTATTGAACAGCACGACGGTAACTGGGAGCTGTATTCAATTGAACGCCTTCAGAATTTATTTAAAAATATGATCCTTAAGGGGGAAGGGGGCATGGTGGAAAAGATAAACCAGGATGTCCGTGCCTTCGGCCAGAATGAGCACCTCGAAGATGACGTTACTATGCTTCTGCTTGAGCTGTAAGCTTTGTTTCGAGATTTTTTTCTTGACATCGATAAATTATGTGTAGTATCTAACCGTAATTCATTAAAGATCAGCATTGCAAGGACTTTACATGCATTATATTTTCAA
>JBFZEZ010000419.1:0-2503 GCA_041306585.1 Spirochaetota bacterium
TCGTCGATATTAACGGGCTCAAGTAATACGGGGCCGTGCAGATCGCCGAAACCCTTTAACCGGTGTGGCCGGCGCTCAGGACCGCGTCAGTGACCTTCCCCGGGACCGAAAAACGAAACGAGGTATACGCACTCCATCTGGCCCAGGCGCTTGAGATTGCCGAGACACGGGTGAAACTCGCGGCCCTCATTGCGCCCAAGCTCGGCAACGCGCAATACGCGGCCTTCCCCGCGGTGCTCGGCATAAAGAAAACGGAAAAAATCTGCCGACATCTTTCCGAACTGCTCCATGTCCCGGTGTTCGAAATTCCGACCCTCCCCGCGTCAGTCCCGGGACTTCGCATCAAAGATGCTCTCGATACATTTCTTCCCGGTAAAGGGGTGCACCGCCTCAATCAGAAACGGGTGCGTACCGTTACGCCTTCCGCGGACGGCGCGTTTGCCATCTGGCTTGACGATCCCGAATCGCAGGAGGCCCTGACAGTCCGCAGCATTATTCTTGCCACAGGGAGATTTATGGGGAACGGCCTCATCGGCGACAGGGGTCATATCAAAGAAAGCATTTTTGATCTGCCGGTGACCCAGCCTGACGCGCGAGCATCATGGCACAGCGATAATTTCTTCAATCCTGCGGGGCACCCGGTAAACAGCGCCGGTCTGGAGGTCGACAGTCTTTTTCGGCCCATGCGGGACGGTAAAGCCGTGTTTGAGAATCTATACGCCGCCGGTTCAATACTGGCCCACCAGGACTGGATAAGAATGAAAGCGGGCGCAGGGATAGCGATTGCATCGGCGTACGCGGCGGTCAACGCGGCTGCCCGCGCCACAACAAAGAACTAACGTACGAGGAACCACTATGATAATCTTCAGAAGCACCTTATACATCGCCCTCGGCATCTGCGCCGCCGGGCTCCTCTACCGCGCCGGACGCTGGTTCTGGATAAACGTTTCACCTCACGGCGATAACCTGACCCTTGCCGACAAACTGATCGCAGTCGTAAAAAAAATCATCGAGGCGGTAAAAAGCCCGCGCATCCTACTTCTCCCCTATGTCATCATTTTTGAAGTTATCCTCCAGGTGCGTATATTAAAAACAGACGCCCTCCGCTGGATAATGCACGTTTCCCTCTTTTTCGGTTTCACCATGCTGACACTCATGCACGCAATGGACGAGCTCATCACCTGGAAAATTTTCCCTGATTACGCTTCAACACAACAGCCGTTTTTCTTTCTCAGGAACCTCTTCGGCGTCATCGCCATCATCGGGGTCTGCATCGCGATATACCGGCGGATCAGGTTCAAAGGGCCCTTCCTCCAGTCGCGTTTCAGCGACAAATTTGCGATTGCCTGTGTTGCGGTGATCCTGCTCACCGGCTTCATATTGGATGGGGCGAAAATAATCTCGGAACCCGCGTTCAACCGCATGGTCGACATCTATTACGTCGGACACGAACAGGGCGAAATCGAGGCCATGAAGGCATGCTGGGAAGCCGATTACAATGTTGTCTTTAAAAAGTCCCCGGCATCATCACCCGAAATTCTAAACCTGGGACGCCGGCTGAACGAGGACTTCTGTTCCTCGTGCCACGCCAGGCCCGAAGCTGCGTTTATCGCCCTCCCCCTTTCCAATGCGATGAAACCGGCCGCAGTATTCATGAACGAGACCCGGGCTGATGTCCTCATATACTGGATCCATGTATTCGCTTCTTTCATCATGCTTGCGTATCTCCCATTCAGCAAGTTCTTCCACATTCTGAGCGACCCGCTCATCATGATCGTTAACGGCATTTCCGATAAAAAACAGAAATCCGACCCCGCGGCTTCACTCCCGCGCAGGGCCCTCGAACTCGACGCCTGCACACAATGCGGAACATGCAGCAAATACTGCTCGGTCGCTCCTGTGTATCGCGTGCTTGGCAATGAAGAGATCCTCCCTTCAGAAAAAATGTCTACAGCCATCCAGAAGGGAAAAGGAAAAAATCCGACCCCCGGCTTTATGGCCGACATTGCCGAAGGTGCCTATATCTGCACCGAATGTTTCCGCTGCACGGATGTGTGCCCTACCGGGATCAACCTTCAGGACCAGTGGATCGCGCAGAAAAAATCAACCGCAGCCGAAGGTTTTAAAATCCCGCAGGTACAGGTAAAAAATCAGACCGCATCAGAATGGGCGATGAAACTCGGCGGGGACGGGCCGGGAAAAGATGCCGTTATAACCGAACAGTTCCGCAGGCTTTCCGATAAAAACGCAAGCTTTGAGGCCTGCATCCAGTGTCAGACCTGCACAAACGTATGCCCGGTCGTTGCATGCAATATAGATCCGGCAAACGCCGTTGATATCACCCCGCAAAAAATAATGAACCTCCTCCGCATGGGACTTCGCGATATGGCCCTGGGTTCACGCATGGTATGGGACTGCACCACCTGCTACCAGTGCCAGGAAAACTGCCCGCAAGGGATTCATGTAACCGATATTATCTATGAACTCAAAAATATGGCATATA
>JBFZEZ010000420.1:0-4693 GCA_041306585.1 Spirochaetota bacterium
GGACTTAAAGAAAACTCCTGAAAGTCCCCCTCCGGGGGATTTAGGGGGCTCTTCGGTGGATATGATTCCTTTCCAAATTAGTTTAAATTCATGCGGTCACGGCACTGGATTCACTCTGTCATTCCCGCGCAGGCGGGAATCCTTAATATATGAATTGAAATTTTGAGGATATATATTATTCATTTTTGACTGGCATGTGAAAAGGTTTTTGTCTCATTTACAGAAGGATCCCCGCCTGCGCGGGGATGACAGAGTGAACCAGAAGGATCCCCGCCTGCGCGGGGATGACAGAGTGAGCCAGAGGGATCCCCGCCGAAGTTTATATCGCGCAAGCGGTACGGGGGTGACAGCGAGAGAATTAAGATTCCCGCCTTCTCGGGAAAAATAAAGGAGCAACCTGATGACAAAAACCCCTGCTGACATATTCCGGTCCACATCCGATCTTGAATCATTCAGGAGAGAGATCATCGCCCTGGATGGGAATTTTCCTTTCGAAGAGGACGACATGATCGCGCTCGGCGAATGGTATTTTGAAAGGTATCCCGACAGCTTCAGTAACCGTAATTCTTCCAATGTGCTTTTCGGGTACCAGATCGTCCGCATCTGCATCCTGGAAAAAGCACTGGCAGGATTTGATCAGGACGTAAAACAGCTTGTCAGGAAAATTTTTTTTTCCATCTCTGCTGTCGATGATTGCGTAAAAAAACTTCATGAGACCAGTTCAATTCAAGTTCTTTCTGGAATATATGAAAAATTGTCTATCGCGATCACTAATCGTAAAGTTATGATTGATTCAATACCTGTCGGTATGATAAAAGAACGTTATATCGGCGGCATCACGAACTTTTACAATATTTTGTATCTATTCAAATCTAGTATTGACAGGATCAAGCCGGTATAGATAATGTTTAAAGGGGCTACTAATGTTGAGTTTTCATTTTCGCAGGATAAAATTCAAGCTTATTTTTTATATCGGGGCTACAACGTTTGCTTCCCTGTTCATACTCAGCCTCATCTTTTTTTTCTACCGATCACATACAACTGCCGATTTTGAATTTAATAAACTGAAAACCATCCGTGATTACAAAATATTTGAAATAAATAGCTGGCTCGACAAGATTGTCGGTGACATCAGGAATATTTCAAACAGCGATGCATTCAGGAATGCATGTTATCGCATATGCGCCGCTGATGGCGCTTCTCCTGTGGACAAGGTGGAACTCCGTAATTATTTAAATAATTATTTAAATAACTTTAACTATTACAATGAGTTTTTCATTGTAAATCCAATGAATGGCAGGATAGTTTTTTCCACCAATATTGATGTTGAAGGAGAAGACCGATCGGGCAACCCCTATGTCACCGAGACGCTGAAAAGGGGGGGCCTTTTTATTAAAGACATTTATTTTTCCAAGAATTTAAACATACCCACCATGACTTTTTCCGTTCCTCTGTATAACGTGGTGTATGACGAAAAAAGCGTTTCAGGGATTCTGGTGGCACGGATTTATCTCGAGAGGTCGGTGTATAATCTTCTGCTCGAGCGGACCGGACTTGGAAAAACAGGGGAGGCCTATATCGTCAACAGCGAACTCGCTGTTCTTAACAAACTGCGCGGGTACGATGGGCCGCCGCTCAGTTTCAAGATGAAGGACGAGGCCTCGTTTTTTTCCCTCAAGGGAAGGCCAGGTTCTATTGAGTGTGTTGATTACCGAGGTGAGAGCGTTTTTGCTGTATATGCGACTATCCCCCGTCTGAATTGGGGTTTTGTTGTCAAGCAGGATAGCGATGAAATATTATGGTCGTCTCGTATTATGCTCGTGTGGATGGCGGGTTTCATCATCACCATTATGACTGTTGTCGGGGCAATCGCCTTCAATCTTTCCAATAATTTTTCTTACCCCCTCGCCTCGATGATAGCTGTTTCAACGCGGATCAGGAACGGGGATTATTCAGCACGCAATGAGATTCGCCGTGACGACGATTTCGGGTATCTCGCGAATTCATTTGACGCAATGGCGAATTCAATCGTCAAGCAGCTCACTATACAGAAGAACAGCTCGGACATCATTGAGGTCCTTGTAACGGCGATCGACCTGAACGAATTCAGTAATACGGTGCTCATGAAGCTTGTGGAGGCCACCGAGTCGAACCTTGGGGCATTTTACCTGCTCTCAGACAACGGGCGCGAGTTTAAGCACCTGACATCGATCGGGCTCGACATCGAGGCGATGGAGTCATTCCACGCGGGCAAGCTTGAGGGGGAGTTCGGCAAAGCCCTCGTCACCCAGAAGATAACCGTCACCCGGAACATAACAGAACGGGCCATGATCAAGCTCCGTACCGTTATAGGCGATTTGCTGCCGAGTGAAATCATAACCATCCCGGTCATTGTCAACAACAAGTCGGTTGCCATCGTTTCACTCGCGAGTCTTAATGAATACTCGGCAAACATCATTGATATCCTCAACCATGTGCGCCCGGTCATGAACACCGCCTTTTCAAATATTATCGCCCTCGAGGAGACGAGACGACTCGCGAAGGAACTTTCAGACAAGAACCATCTCCTGGAGTCACAGAAGGAGGCCCTCGAGATGCAGGCCGATGAACTGCAGAAGCAGAGTAAGAAAGTAGGCAAACAGAACATTGAGCTCGAGCACCAGCGGCTCAGGGTGGAGGAGGCAAACCGGCTGAAAAGTGAGTTTTTATCAAACATGAGCCACGAACTCCGCACTCCCCTCAATTCAATACTCTCCCTTTCGCGCATCCTCATGCGGCAGTCCCGCGGCAAACTCGCCCAGGAGGAACTCGACTACCTGGCAGTCATTGACCGTAACGGGGAGAAACTCCTTACCCTGATTAACGATATTCTCGATCTTTCGAAGATAGAAGCGGGGCGCATCGATCTCAAGCCTAAAAAGTTATCGCTCGTATCACTTATTACTATGATAGTCGAAAATCTCGAACAGGTCGCTGAAAACAAAGGAATCGATATTAAGATGGAATATTCGAACGAGGTCCCACAGATAGAAAGCGATGAGCCGCGGGTGTATCAGATTTTGCAGAATATCATCGGAAATGCCGTGAAGTTCACAGAGGAAGGCGGGGTCAACATTAGAATCGGCCTTGGGGGCGCATTGGTTGTCGTAGTGATTGAGGACACCGGGATCGGCATCGCTGAAGCGGACCTTCCACATATTTTTGAGGAATTCCGCCAGATCGACGGGACCCTTGCCCGCAAGTATGACGGCACAGGACTCGGCCTTGCAATCGCACAGAAATCGGCCCAGCTCATCGGAGCCAGGATAGACGTTTCAAGCGTTGTCGGCAGGGGATCCGTTTTTACTGTCACAGTTCCTGTGAAGTGGCCCGAGGACCTGCTCCAATCAGGCATGGTGGACGGAGAGAATAACGGGGACAATGGGTTATCGCATAACGATCCTTACCAGGACTCCGGCGCTGGCGAAACGCGAAGATATTTGGTGCGCGGCAGGCAGAAGACGGCGGTCGATTTAATGAAGATACTCGTGGTTGACGATGACCCGGACAACCTGATTTCCATCAACGCGGTCCTGAGGGATCGGTTTCATGTGATCGAGGCGCGCGACGGCATGAAGGCACTTGAGAAGGCGCTCAATGAATCACCGGACTTGATGCTCCTCGACATGGCTCTGCCGGGCATTTCGGGATTTGATGTTGTTAGGGAACTTAAGGCTATCCGGAGTACCAGAAATATTCCCGTCATCGCCCTTACCGCCCTGAGCATGAAGGGGGACCGCGAACGTACACTGGAAGCCGGATGCGACGATTACATTTCAAAACCGTACAATATCGATAATCTTCTGCAAACTATCGACAAGTGGCTGCGTTATGGATCACATTAAAATATTGGCAATTGATGATAAGGCCGACAATCTTTTCACGATTTCGGCCCTGTTGAAAAATATCATGCGGGACTGCGTCGTGATCACAGCACAGTCCGGACAGGAGGGAATCGAGAAATCGATTTCCGAGATGCCGGATACCATCATACTTGATGTGAAGATGCCCGGCATGGACGGCTTTGAAACATGCCGCAGACTGAAAGAACAGGAGACAACAAAACATATCCCCGTGATCCTGCTGACCGCCATCCGTACCGACATGGACAGCCGCATCAGGGGCCTGGAACTGGGGGCGGATGCGTTTCTCACCAAACCTATCGACGAGACTGAACTCGTCGCTCAGATCAACGTCATGCTCCGTATAAAGAAGGCGGAGGACCTTTTGCGTTCGGAAAAAGACATGCTTGAAAATCTTGTGACCGAAAGGACGCGTGAACTTTCCGAATCATTAAAAAAACTACGCAAGGAAAAAGATTTCGTTAAGAGCCTTGAGGACGCATCCCCCGCTTACTACGTCGCGCTCGACCATATAGGGAATGTCATAACAATGAACAGGTCCATGCTCGAGGTACTCGGCTACCAGCTCGCGGAGGTCAAGGGAAAAAATTATTTCAGCGAATTCGTCCAGGGGGATGAACGCGACCGGGTGACCAGAAATTTTCAGTCTGTCATCGTGAATAGGAAAGAGACAGTCCATGAAAGCACCATCGTTACGCGCGACAGGGTCGAACTGATCGTCGAATGGCACGGCAGGCCGTTTTTGGGGGTCGAAGGTAACATCGATTTCATTTTTTTTGTCGGCATCGACA
>JBFZEZ010000421.1:0-2867 GCA_041306585.1 Spirochaetota bacterium
GCCTCCTCGGTCAGGTGCAGCTTCTTTATGCGCTCTTGAAATTTTTCCAGCTCTGTCGTTTTTTCGTCCTTCTCAAGCCCGAGCTCATGCTTGATCTCCTTAAGCTGTTCCCTCAAAAAAAATTCCTTCTGCTGCTTCGACATCCGCTCTTCAATCTGCTTCGATATTTTCTTCTGCAGTTTCGACAGCTCGATCTCCTTTTTAAGCAGGGCAAGAACTTTCTCTACCCGCTCACGCACGTTAAAGGTCTCGAGGACCTCCTGGATCTCACGGGCATCGGCGGTCGTCATTGAGGCGACAAAATCAGAAAGCTTTCCCGGGTCCTCTACGGAAAACCTGTTTAAGAAAAGCTTCAGCTCCTCCTGGAACAGGGAATTTGACTTAATGAGATCTTTAACAGACGTTATAATAGCAAGGGAATAGGCCTTCATCTCTTCGGTGGGCCTGTATTCCTCCTCAAAATAATGCTCGACTTTCCACTTCATCACCGGCTTTTCCTGGACGACCTCTTTCATATTGAACCTGCCCAGTGCGTTGATCATGACCTGGACTGTGTTTTCATCAATCGGGGTGACCTTGAAAATTTTTATCGCGACCCCTGTTGTATACAGATCGCTTGAATCAAGGCGGCCTTCATGATGGTGCTCGATGAGAACAACCCCGCCTATTTTCGTATCTGATTCCATAATGTCGCTTGCAATGGTGATCATCATTTCACCGGTAAGGACAAGGGGAATCATCATCCCGGGGAAAATCGGCCGCTGTGAGAGTGGAATGATCGACAGGACCTCTGGAAGAATGTCCTTTGCCACGACCAGTTGGTTATCCGAACTGTTTTTTTTAGTTGCCATGTATTCCCTACTTTTGAACTTTAAATTCATCCAGGTTTGTCAATAAAAATCTTTTCACCGTATGCTCATTCATCGTGAAAACATAGGGACTTTCCGAGGCGGTCATCATATACATATCATCTTTTTTATTGAATATCATCAAAGAGATCTCTTTACCGTACGCATTGAGTTTGACCGTACACATCGGATTAAACAGGCTTTCCTTCTTCACATCTTCCGGGTAACTCACCGCTTTAAGGGGATTGAAAAGAGAAAGAAAGCTTTCAAATTTTGGCTGGTCAATGTTGATAGGATTTCCTTTACATATCCACTTTTCAACCTTCTTTTTTTCGTCCTTTTTCTTATCCTTCCCGGCTGCCTTAGGGTCGGCAGGCTGATCTTCCATCACTTTTGAAAACGCAAACGCAGCACCTCCGTAGGTGATTTCAAGGGAGAGTATGCCGTCTTTCGTTATTTTCAGAACATCCTTGTCGCGAAGGTCGTCAACAGTTTTATCAAAGACACTGTCGTACGTTCCGTTAAGAAGATATATTTCAGGTTTATCATCAATTCGTGCATACGTATGACGGTAGGTTGATCCCTTTTTACCGAGGGTGAGCTTACGTACGACCTTCCCCTCTTTTTTTACAGTGACTTCAACATTTTTATCAGGGCCGAGGTCATATTTATCGTAAAATCCCTGGGTTGATACTATGCTGTCAACCCGGATCTCTTTTATCTTGGTCTCCATGTCGCTTACAAGGTTGGCAGTAGCAGGATACGCCTGATCATTGATGACCCATTTCCCAGCCTTATTAACAAGCTTAAGGGCAAAGTCCTTTTTCTTTACGTCAATCTCCCCGGCGCTCCCTTCCCAAACATCAAAGCTTATGGAATCAGGGGATTTAAGATGCTTGGACACAACAAGATAAACAATTAAAACAAAAATGACGCCAAGACTGATCAATATCTTTTTGTTACTCATGTGCGCCCTCCCCTGAAAATTCTGAAAAAAGTTTTTTCCGCCGCGCCAGCCTGCGTCGCCATATAACGATGCCGGCAATGACAACCAGAATCGGCACCCCGGCGGTGTTTATCCCTTTATACACGTACCGCGCGGCGTCGCTGGTTTTTGAAAGGGGATTAAAGTCTAAACTCTTGGTCCTCATCTCGGGAATATAGGTGTTGCCGTTCAAATAATCTACAATGTTCCTGATGAAGATGCCGTTGGCAGAGCCCCCTTCGCCCTGGGCCGACATCGATTTTGACATGAGCCGCTGGGAGTTCATAATAAAACCGCTCTTTGCAATCTCCGATGTGCCGACAACAAGGATGCGCGATTTCCCGCTTTTGATTGTAGCGTCATGACGCTCAACAGACGTTATAGGTCCAGGCGCAGGTTCGGCCTTCTTCTCCCCTGCACCCTTTTTATCCTCATCCTCTTTCACTTCATTCTTCGGGACTTCTTTTCCTTTGAAGAAGCTCTCGAAATTTCCTTCGAGGAGTACCGCCATAGAATAGCTCTTCATAGTATCTTTCGGTTTTTCGAAACCGGCGATGATCGGGTTGAAATTGATCCTCCCGGTCTGGAGCCAGCTCTGTGATGAAGATGTAACAAGATCGGTCTTCACCGGCCCCCCCTTCTTCACCTTCTGCGGATCGACAGTCACTGTCGATGCCTTGAAGAATGCAATGCCTTTCAGGAATTTGGTTATAACGTTATCACTAGAAAGCCCGTCTTGAGTTACGAGGGGGAGAAAATTAACATCCTGCATCATCTGCCCGAGGTTCAGGTTCGCGCAGTTGACGTCCATAACGATGTCTTTGTTCACAGTTACGCCGTACGACCGCAGTATGTCGTCAAGCCCGGTCTCCACAGGCAGGACCGGTGGCTGCTGGTTCATCATCCCCTGCTGCCCCTGCATATTCATTTCATAGAATGAATCAATAAAGAATACGACCGACCTTCCTTTCATAAGAAACTGGTCGAGCTTGAATAATTCATAATCAGTGAACTTTTCCCGCGGTCCGTTGACT
>JBFZEZ010000422.1:0-5451 GCA_041306585.1 Spirochaetota bacterium
CATAGACAAGGTTCTGGCACTTGATGTCCAATGCCTGGCACCTACGGCCTATCTACACGATCGGGCGCTTCGCTGGGCCGACCGGCTTGGCCGAGGGGATTCTATGTTGCAAATGCGAGAATGGATCCACATATGAACGAAAATGATGCGAGCATTGGTATAATTGCATGCTCTCAGGGTGTTTGCGTGTTAAAATAATGATTAAATTATATTTTTGCTTTAAAATTCACATATTAATGGCGGTGGAGACATGTCTGTATCGAAAAAAATTGATTTAATGATTCAAGAATTGGAAAAGTTGGCACAAAAACCCGAATATATCATTATGGGGAAAAATTTTTGCATGGATTGGCTCAGAGAGATTGCTCGGAGCGGCGTAGATCTGCAATTCAGGAAATCAAAAAAATGGAATTTTAAACATCGAAGCATACCAGTGATTGTATGTGAAAGCGATATACTGGAAGTGGTCCCCAATTCACGTTTTCTTCTCTCTGAATAATATTTGCATGTGCTTATCTTTTTCACAATTTTTCAAAAAAAAATTTCAGCTGATTGAATGTAACAGGTCATTTTCCGCAATTTTTTTCTAGATACGATTATAGCCTTTCACGAATGACAAAAGAAGTCTTATTGCATCGTTAACTGCTATAACTCAATTATATAACGAGGCGTCTGAATTATTCCATGTATAAAAACATATAGTAAAAGCACCCTCGGGGGGGTGTGGGTTTTCATGAATAATGGATGGCGATATCTATAAAATTATTTTTTTACCGGTGAGGATCAGGTAAAACTTTTCAAATTGCTATTGACAATAAAAAATATCGTGAAATATAGTGGTTTGAGTATTTAATTATCATACGAGGTTGTTATGGCTATTGCAAAAATCGGCGGGGATATCGCAAATAATGTTATCGGCGAGAATTCATATTTTTCCGGTACTTTCCTTATAAATGGTTCCCTGCGCATCGACGGCAGGTTCGAAGGGAAATATCTTCAGGCTGAACAATTATATATAGGCCCGACCGGGAAAATCAGGACCAATATCAACGCTGTTTCAATCATTATCGAAGGACTTGTCGTCGGCAATATAAACGCTTCGAGCAGGGTCCTTCTTATGCCAACTGCAAGGATCCTTGGTGATATAAAAACCCCTGAACTTATCATCCAGAATGGTGTTATACTTGAAGGGCGCTGCACCATTTCAAATGACCTGAAATCGTCTGCCAAAGAGCTTATTGAGGCGGAATATGACAAAAACAAGTTCATACCAGAATCATTTGTGACGAAAAATCCAAAAAATGGCGCTTAGGATCGGCATAACAACCGGTGATCCTGCCGGGATCGGCCCGGAAGTTGCCATGAAGGCAATTCGGGAGATTGACAATCAGGATATAATTCCTGTTCTTATTGGCAGGAGCTCAATCTATCAGGCTGCATATCCCGCGGATTTTTCAACATATCAAATTATTAGTGATGGATTTAATCCCGATACCCTTAAAAGCGGCGAGAGATATTTTTTTGATGTCCCGCTGGATGTACCGGTCCCTCTCCCGGGGCACGGGAATATTGAAACCGGTAGGGAATCCAGGATATATGTTGATTGTGCGGTAGATCTCTGGAAGCGCCGATCAATTGATGCAATAACCACCGGGCCTGTCAGTAAAAGCCTTATTGAGAAAAGCGGAACCCCCTTTACCGGGCATACGGAATACATAGCAGAGCGCATAGGTGAAAAAAATCCCCTCATGATGATGTATTCTGAGAAGTACCGCGTTCTTCTGGTAACGACGCATATTCCTGTTTCGGGGATTGCCGATGCTGTAAATGAGGAAAAAATAATGCATGTGATACGGACGGGGAATGAATCAATCCGTTCGATAGACGGAAAAAAACCACGTCTGGCAATTGCAGGGCTTGACCCCCACTGCGGCGATGACGGTGCAATCGGATTTTTCGATCGCGATGTGACTTCAAGGGCTGCAGAACGTGCGCGCCTCGAGGGGATCGATATCGATGGGCCATGCGCAGCGGATACTCTGTTTATTCCCTGCCGGTGGGAGGGCTATAATCTTGTTATAGCCCAATACCATGATCAGGGTTTAATCCCTTTTAAAATGCTCGCCTTCGATTCCGGGGTCAATGTCACGCTGGGACTTTCAATAACCCGCACCTCTGTCGATCATGGGACCGCATTTGATATCGCGGGAAAAGGCCTTGCCGCACATCAAAGCATGCTGCAGGCAATTAACCTTGCGTGCGTGCTCGAGAAGAACACGAGACGGTGATTGAGGCTGTGGACCGCCAGCTGAAATTAAACAGGTAGAAATAATTACCTAAAAAAAATCCTTTCATATATCGATAATAAATATAACTATTTATAATTAATGGAATATCAATGAGCGAACTTCTCACAATAAACGCAGTATTTGTATATATGTGCTTGTGGGCCCTGGGCCTCGTAATGATGTGGTTGCGGGGCAGGATTGAGCTCGGCTGGAAGCTGATTGCCTCCGCCATTTTTCTTTTTTACATTATCCTCCTTAATAAAGAGCTTCAGACTGGTTATGAACGGTTTATGGCTGATGCCTATATTCAGACAATGCATTTTTTAAAAGAGTTCGTTATGTATCTGTTTTCGAGTATTTTTTTCCTGTGGCCTCTTTCGCTTATTGTTGTTTTTTACAAATCGAGCGATTATGGTTCAGAAAAACTACTAAAATTCATGTGTGTGTTAACGCTTGTTTTACTCGTTATCGGGGTCATATATGCGTATCATAGCCATGATGTAGATACTTTTTTGTTTAAAAATTTCAGGAAGTTGTTTGATAGTGTCAAGTAAGCACCCCTTTCTTGTGTTTGTTCTATTCGCTTTTTTTTCTGCATCCCTCCATGCCAGGGAAAATTCCACGGAGTTCTACAAGCAGGGGGCAGAGCTTGCAAAGGCCGGACGTATAGATGAAGCCATACCGATATTTAAAAAGGTCATTGAAATAAGCCCGTATTACTGCCTGGGTCACTATGGACTTGGAAAATCGTATTTATATAAGGAAGGAAAGCTTCCTGATGCGATTAAATACCTCAGGCTGGCCGTTGAGTATGATAAAAAATTTGCGAAGGGTTATTTTTATCTTGGCCTTGCGTATTTGCTCTCCGAAAAAAATGTTTATGCCCTGCATGCATTCAAACAGGCTTACGAGATTGATGATACCTTGTATGAGTCCCTGTACAATATGAGCATTATTTACGAAAAGATGGGCAATTCGTATAAGTCATCCATCTATTTCAACAGGTATCGCAGGGAAAAGACTAAAATTGAAGATGATTCGATTTTCTAAAAGATACGGATACGTCGCTACACGTTAAACAGGCTTTCCGCTTTTTTCTTTCCGGTTACCCTCTCATAATCGTTATAGTCAACAAATATAAGGTCCGGGAGCTTCTTTTTAATCCGTGCGACTATTTCTATCTTGTTGTTCTGGGCGTCCTTTGATGTTACATATTTGATTTCGCGGCCGCATGACGGGCATTTCGTTAAGTCATGCAATTCGATCCCTATCTTTTTGCAGGCGGGGCAGAAGCCGAACATGTCATTGACCATGATGATGTGGTCCTGAATTTCACTGATTTCAATCTCCCTCCAGATCCTCAGGTATTCCATAGGGACCTCCAGAATTTTTTTGAATTACGGGATTTTTCTGGCTTCCGCAATTTATGATCCCGTCAGCGCTGAAAATTCTTGCTGTTATGATGTCTCCCGGAGCCAGATACCGATTATTATTTTTTTTCTCATGATCTAGAAATAATTCAATCATTTTTTGGGGCTTAATCCCCAGAATTTCAGATAATCTGCTTTTTATCCGTCCCGGATTCGACATTGCTACACCGTGCGGTGTCCCTGTGGATATGACATCCCCGGGGAGAAGATCGAAACGCTCGCTGAGTGAGTTGATGAGCTTGTTAATGGAAAAAATCATGTCTTTCGTATTGCCATGCTGTTTCTTATAGGGATAAGCAACGCCATTTTCAGTGAAAACCTGAAGCATGACCTCGAGGTTATACAACTTTTCATTTACATGGTTTTCAAGGACCTCTATATATGGACCGAGCGGGGCGAAAGTTCTGAAGTTTTTTCCCATAAACCACTGGCCTGCACGAAGCTGGTGATCGCGGGCGCTGATGTCGTTGAGAACAGTTATCCCGAGGATATAATCGGGGAGGTTCGAGGGGGTTATGAAGTCATTTTCAGTAATTTTTTTTCCGACAATAAGTGCAAGTTCAACCTCGTAGTCAAGAAGGGATGTTGATTCTGGATAGATGATGAAATCATTCGGGCCGGTAAGGGCGCCAGTCACTTTTGAGAAGAAAACCGGTGTCTGCGGCGGGCTCATGTTTATTTCGCGTGCATGATCATGATAATTCAGCCCTGCACAGTAAATGCGGACCGATGGATCCGTAGGTGGAATCGGATGGACCGCATGCAGGGGGATTAATCTACCGGTGGTAATGTTCCCTGATTTGATACTGTGGAACAGTTCCGCAATTTGATACTTACCCTTGATGGGCCGGACTTTTTCATTCTCAATGATCCCATATTCGGGATAGATGTGGTCTTCTCGTTTGAATTTCACAAGACGCATGATGAATAGTCTATTACCTGTTTATTATAAATAGTACCGACATGCAGTCGCCGCCGGCGGGACCTTCAAAAATTTGATTTGCTATATATAATTGATTTGTGTCATTAATTATTTTTATTCTTATGAAAATAGTAACTATTCAGCCTAATTTGCAATAACATAACATCACTTTTATAAGCCCCCTCGGGGGGGGTGGGGGGTCTTCATAACTGAGATGTGGGTAGTTGTTAGCCCCGGAGGGGGACTTGGTAGATACTAAAAATATTATTCTCTATTCAGTTTAAATACTTGACGAAGCGATAACAATGCCTTTAATGAAAGGGCAAAATTTTTATAGAGGGGGCTACCTGTGGATTTAAAACGACAGCTTGGATTAGGGACTGCAATACTTATTATCATTGCGGATGTGATCGGGACCGGTATATTCGTAACGACCGGAGATGTGCTGAATATCACAAAAAATGCTCCCGCTGTGCTACTCCTGTGGCTTCTTGGAGGAACAGTTGCGATTACTGGTTCAATGTGTTACGCGGAACTGGCTTCGATGTGGCCGGATGACGGAGGAGAATTTATTTATTTGAGAAGGATGTTCGGGGCCCTCCCTTCGTTTTTAACAGGGTGGATTTCTCTCATAATCGGTTTTTCTGCTTCAGTTGCCATATCGTCAATGACCCTTCTTATGTACTTGGGTAATTTTTTCAATAATTCGATCCTTTCTGAGATGTGGGTCCAGAAAATCATTGCCGCGGGGATTATTTTTATATTCGGCATGATGCATATTATCGGAGTAAAGCGCGGGAGCATCATCCAG